>NZ_JBSFNC010000079.1:0-42669 GCF_053586895.1 Amycolatopsis sp. NPDC003731
GTCGAGCGCGCGGGTGTTGCCGCGGCAATCGGCCGGGATCTTCGCCAGCAGCGACCCGAACACCAGCCCGGTTTTTCCGTGCTCAGTCGAATTCGAACGGCAGGGCGTCCACGCACGCCTGGTACTTCTGCACCATCTCGTGCTCGGTGTGCCCGGCGACGAACAGGTGGGCCAGCTCGAAGCTGTAGCTGTCCTGCTCCGGCAGGTCCGACAGCCGCTGCCCCACCTCCGGCACGATCTCGATCTGGATGCCGTCGATGCGGTTCTGCACCGTCGCGATCTCCTCGGGCGTCGGCACGCGGGTCACGACGCCGTCCTCGAACCGGCGCAGGTACCACTTGCCGGCGATCTGGTAGGTGCCCTTGCGGGGCCGGCGGCCGGGGTCCTGGCCCAGGCCGAGGCGGACCATGATCTCGTGGTTGGCGACGCCGTCGACGAACTCGAACAGCTCGGCGTGCGACTGCGAGTGCCGCGGGTTGATCTCCAGCAGGCACACCTGGCCGGAGTCGGGGTCGCAGAAGAACTCGATGCTGAAGGTGCCGTTGTCGAAGCCGATCTGCTTCATCACGCGCTCGGCGACGTCGCGCATCCGCTGGACCGGCTCCTCCCCCAGCTGCGACGGGTACTGGTGGCGCAGGAAGGACGAGCTGTCCGGGTAGTTGATCGAGTCGAGCGCACCGTAGACGGTGACTTCGCCCTGGTAGACATACCCTTCGACGGCCGCCTGGACGCCGTGCAGCGCTTCTTCCGCAAGGCAGGCGGCCCCGCCGACCCGGGCGATCTCCGGCGGCAGGTCGACCTGGTCGAGGACGTAACCGAACGGCTCCCCCACCCGGCCGACGCCGGCCCGGATCTCGGCCACCGCGTCGGCGAATTCCGCGTCGTTCTCGGCCTTGAAGGCGAGCTCGGAGGAGAAGGACTTCACCGGCTTGAGCCACATGGGGTAGCCGACGCCTTCCGGCGGGGCGGGCCGTTCGTCGTCGAGGTCGACGACGCCGAAGTTCGGCAGCTCGTCGATCACCTTTCTCTGCTCCAGCCGGCTCCAGTATTTGTGCTCGCACTTCAGTACCGCTTCGAGCGAGACGCTGGGCAGGCCGTAGCGGCCGCACAGGATGGGTACGAGCGTCGCGGCGGGGAAGTCCCAGTAGCTGACGATCGCGCCGACTTCGCCGTCGAACGCGTCGAGTTCGTGCTGCGCCGTCTTCAGCAGCGCTTCGAAGTCGATTTCGCCGTGTTGCAGCTCTTCGGGGGTCAGGAGCCCGTGGAACCGGTAGCTTCCGGCCCACGGCAGGCGATCCAGTACGCGCTGGTTCTCCTCGTCCAGGCCGATCACGAAGATGTCGGTACTCATGAGCTGGGGCTACCCGGGGTTTCGCGCGGCCGAAACGGGCCGGATGGCCGGTTTGGCCGGGCGTTCAGCGGGCACCCGCAGGCATGACAGCCCTGCCCGAACCGCTCTCGCTGTGGGTCGAAACCGCTCCCGCCCCGGATCGCACCGCCGTCCCGGTGCCGGAATCCGCCGACGTCGCGGTGCTCGGGGCGGGCATCGCCGGGCTCACCACCGCGCTGCTGCTCGCGCGCGCCGGCCGGTCGGTCGTCGTGCTGGAGGCCGAGCGGGTCGCGGCCGGGGTGTCCGGCCACACCACCGCGAAGGTCAGCGCCCAGCACGGGGCCAAGTACGCGGACCTGACGTCCCGCCACGGCGCCGGTGCCGCGAAGGCCTACGCCGGAACCCAGTCGGCGGCCCTCGAATGGATGGCGGCCACCGCGGCCGAGCTCGGCATCGACTGCGGCTTCACCCGCGCCGACAGCTACGTCTACACGACCCGGGAAAGCACCGTCGACTCCCTCAAGCAGGAGGCCGACGCGGCCGCCGCGGCGGGCCTCGCGGCGTCCTTCACCGAGGACGTGGCGCTCGACGTGCCCGCGCTGGGGGCCGTGCGGACCACCGGGCAGGCGCACTTCCACCCGCGGCGGTGGCTGCTCGGCCTGGCCGCGGAAATCGAGCGGGCGGGCGGCACGATCGTCGAGCACGCCCGGGCGACCGCGCTCAACGGCCAGACCGTCCGGACCTCGCGGGGTGACGTCGTGGCGGGCGAAGTCGTCGTCGCGACCCACTACCCCGTGCTCGACCGCGGCCTGTACTTCGCCCGGCTCGACCCGGTGCGCGATCTCGTCGTCGCCGGCCCCGCGGCCGCGAACAGCGCGCCCGAGGGCATGTTCCTCGACGCCGACACGCACCACTCCGTGCGCGGCTACACCGAGCAGGGCACCCCGATGGTGATCGCCGGCGGCGAGCACTACCGGGTGGGCGCGCACGTCAACGTCGAACGCCGGTACGGGCGGCTCGCGGACTGGGCGGACAAGCACGCGGGCCTGCACCGCGTCACCCACCGCTGGTCGGCGCACGACATGTCCACACCCGACCTGCTGCCCTACGTCGGCCGCTACCTGCCGGGGACGAAGAACCTGTGGGTGGCCACCGGCTTCGGCCAGTGGGGCATGACCGGTGGCACGGCCGCGGGGCACGTGCTGGCGGCGCGGATCCTCGGCGAGCCGCACCCGGCCGCGGACCTGTTCGACCCCAACCGCTTCGACGTGCGGTCCGTGCTCGAGGTGACCCAGGACAACCTGACCGTCGCGAAGTACCTCGTCGGCGACCACGTCGCCGCGCTGTGGCGGTCCGAGAAGCTCGACGACCTCCGGCCCGGCGAGGCCGAGGTCGTCCGCGTGGGTGGCGAGCTCGTCGCGGCCCACCGCGACGACGCCGGAAAGCTGCACACCGTCGGCGCGCACTGTACCCACCTGGGCTGCCTGGTTTCGTTCAACGACGCGGAGAAGACCTGGGACTGCCCGTGCCACGGCTCGCGGTTCGGCGTCGACGGCGAAGTGGTGCAGGGCCCGGCGGTCCGCCCGCTGCGCCGCGGCCCGGAATGAGCCGCGGCGCAAGCCCGGGCTAACCGGACGCGAGCTTCTTGCCCGCGTCGTACAGCAGGTGCAGGGCGTCCGCCAGGCCGACGGCCGTCAGCATCGTCGCCGCCAGGCGGGTCACGCGCGGAGCGATCACCAGGCCGGCGGCCAGTCCCGTGCCGACCCAGACGTTCAGGCAGAACGGGCACGACACGAGTTCGCCGACCGCGTGCTCGACGTGCCCCTTGGCCGGGACGGACTCGTTCAGCTCGTCGTCCCCGGCCGGTTCTTCGTACCGGGTGAACGGGGCGCGCAGCGGGCTGGTGACGGCGTCCTTGGCCAGGAGACGGCTGGCCTTGAACGTCGCCGCGCCCAGCAGGACCGTGTCGCCGACGCCGAACCGCTGCGGCAGCCGGGCCCCGACGGCGCGACCGAGCAGCGTCAGCCCGCCCACCAGGCCGCTGTAGGCACCCATCGCGGCGACGTACCCGCCCAGCGGCCGGTCTTCCCCGCCGGCGTAGCTGCGCTGGACCTGCTTCGCCTTGCGGGTGAAGTCCTCGATCACGCTCATGCGTCCGCCGATCCGGGCTGCATCATCTTGCCCTGCTGCTTCGCCTTGGCCTGGTCGGGCAGGACGCGCGAGCCGGCCGCCTGGAGCTTGTTCTTCACCGCGCCGGGAACGATCTTGTCCTTGCCGGCCATCAGCGCTTCGTAACCCGCTTCGGCGATCTCGGCCGGGCTGTCCTTGTCGCCGGCGGCGATCTTGGTGTCTTCCATGCCGGCGCGTTCGAAGAACTCGGTGTCGACCGGGCCCGGCAGCATCGCGGTGACGGTGACGCCCTTGTCCTTCACCTCGGCGCGCAGGCCTTCGGAAAACGACGTCAAGAACGCCTTCGAGGCGGCGTAGACGGCCTGGTAGGGCGCGGGCGACGTGCCGGCGATCGACGAGGTGAACAGCACCCGGCCGTGGCCGCGGCCGACCATGCCGGGCACCACTTGCTTGGTCAGGTGCACGGCCGAGCGAACGTTCAGGTCGACGACCGTCAGCATGGTCCTCCAGCCGGGTGTCCCCGGCGAACTCGCCGTTGATCCCGACGCCGGCGTTGACGGCCAGTGCTTCGACCGGGCGGTCCGCGACCCGGCGCACGAGCTCCTCGACGCCGTCCGGGGCGGCGAGGTCGGTGCGGACCGCCTCGACCTGCGCGCCGCACGCACGCACCTCGTCGGCGGCCGCGGCGAGCTCGGCGTCTTCGGCGGCCAGGACGAGGTCGAAGTCGTGCCGGGCGAACTGTTTCGCCAGCTCCAGCCCGATCCCGCTCGACGCGCCGGTGACGACGGCGAGCGGCTTGGTTGCGGTGGTCATCCGTGCTCCTTCCGTGCTTCTCCCGTCGGCTACCCGCCGCTGGGGGCGGCAATCATGGTTTCCCGGTACGCCGGGCGGGTATTTCGCGGCGGTGGGACGCACCAGACTCCGGCGCAGTGACCTGCGCGGCCCGGGCATCAAGCGCATCCGCCGCGGCCGCGGGTTCTCCTATGCCATGCCCGACGGTTCACCGGTGACCGACGACGAGCTGCTGACCCGGATCAAGGACCTCGTGATCCCGCCGGCCTGGCGGAACGTGTGGATCTGCCCGTACCCGAACGGGCACGTCCAGGCGGTCGGCACGGACGACGCGGGGCGGCGCCAGTACCTGTACCACGAGCAGTGGCGGCGCGACCGCGACGAGGAGAAGCACGACCGGGTGCTGCAGATGGCGCGCCGGCTGCCGGCCTGGCGTTCGTCGGTGGCGGAAGACCTCGCCGGGCGCGGCCTGACGCGCAAGCGGGTGCTCGCGGCGGCGTTGCGCATGCTCGATCGGGGGATCTTCCGCACCGGCGGCGAGGAGTACGCGGAGGAGAACGGCACCCACGGCGTCGCGACGCTGCTGCGTTCGCACGCGGCGGTCCGGGGTGACGAGTGCCGGTTCTGCTACGTCGCGAAGGGCGGTCTCGATCGCGAAGTGGCCATCTGCGACGCCGAGCTGGCGTCGGTGGTGAAGGCGTTGCTGCGCAGCCGGTCGGAGAGCGACCGGCTGCTGGTCTACCGCGAGGGCGGCACGTGGCACGAGGTCCACGCGGCCGACATCAACGAGCGGTTCAAGGAGCTCGCGGGCGAGGACTGCACGGCCAAGGACATGCGCACGTGGAACGCGACGGTCCTGGCGGCGGCGGCCTTCGCGGCCGCGGACCCCCCGACATCCGAGACGGCCCGCAAGCGCGCGGAGGCGAAGGTGATGAAGGAGGTCTCCACGGCGCTGGGCAACACGCCGGCGGTCTGCCGCTCGTCCTATGTGGACCCCCGGCTCGTGGAGGCCTATCGCGCGGAGCGCACGATCGCCCCGGCGTTGAAGAGGGCAGCACGGCTGGACGGCGACGAGGCGCGGGCGGTGCTGGAGAGGGCGTGCGCGCGGCTGCTGAACGCGTCGTGACGGTGTGGAGTGGGAGGTACGGTGGGATCCATCCGAACGTGTACTGGCCCGGGGCTGCACCGGTCGGGGACCCTGGAGGGGATGACGACTTCGGCAGTCCGCTGGCGCGCCTCGATCGCCCTCACCGTGGGCGGTGAGGGCACGGTGGCGAGCATCGTCGAGTCCGATCACGGGAGTGAAGGGTCGGCGCGCGAGTGGGTGGAACGGAAGCTGCCTGCGGCCCGGTTTCCGGCGTGGATCCCGGCGGCCCGGCGGCGGGATGGGGTCGAGTTGTTCGGCCGGGTGGTGCGGGGAAGGGTGGTGACGGACCGGCTGGTGCCGACCTGGGAGACGGAGGCGGAGCCGGTGTGGCATGCGGATCGGGCCGGGGACGCGGTGCAGTGGCGTCGCTGCGCGGCTGAGGACCGCTGAGGTTCCCGGCGGCCGGTGAGATCGGGCCGGGCCGAGGTTGGGCCAGTGGGAGGCCGAGGTTCGGACCAGTGCGAGGTCGGGCTGAGGCTGATGCGGCCGCAACCCACGCGCGCCCGCCACAATAAGGCCTCGGCGCCGCCCAACGCAGCTCTCCGCGCACCTGAGCGGCCCTCAGCGCGCCCACCGCACCCACCGCACCCCAAGCCGCCCCAAGCGGACCTACCGCGACCGGAGCCACTCGAAGCGCACCGCCGCAACCCGAGCCACTCTCAGCGCACCCCAAACGGCCTCAGCGGGCCCACGCCGCCTCACCACGCCCACCGCAACCCAAGCCGCCCCCAGCGCTCACCCGCAACCCAAGCCGCCTCACCGCGCCCACCCGCAACCCAAGCCGCCCTCAGCGTGCCCACCGCGCCGCAAGCCGCCCCCACCGCACCCCAAGCCACACCGGACCACCGCCACCGGAGCTTCCGGCCGCCCCGGGCCGCAGCCCGCAAGCGCCCAGCCGAGCTCAGGCCGCGCCCACGTCCTTGCGCAGCAAGCAGAACTCGTTGCCCTCCGGGTCCTGCAGGACCACCCACGACTCCTCGCCCGTCTGGCCCACGTCCGCCGGCCGGGCGCCCAACGCCGTCAAGCGCGCCAGTTCCGTCTCCTGATCGACCCCCGCCGGGCTCACGTCGAGGTGCAGCGGGAGCTTGCCGCGGCGGGGATTGTCCGTCTGGGCGAGGATGAGCGTCACCGGCCCCTCACCGAAAGCCGCTCCCGGCGGGCCCAGGGCCAGGCCGTCCGGCTCGTGGCCGATCACCTCGTAGCCGAGGACCGCGCACCAGAACTCGGCCAAGCGGTCCGGGTCGTGGCAGTCCAGCACCAGCTCGGTGATCCGGCAGGCCATCCGCTCACTTCCGTTCGGACTCCGCCACCGCCGCGGCTTCGTCGTCGTCCATCGCCTTCGTGTCCCGCGGCGGCAGGAACGGCTCCTCCTGGTCGTCCGCGCGGCCCGCCTCGATCGTGCGGCCGCGGGCCAGCTCCGCGTCCAGCTCGGCCCCCAGCAGAATCGCGAGGTTGGAGATCCACAACCATACAAGGAACACGATCACCCCGGCCAGCGAACCGTAGGTCTTGTTGTAGGAACCGAAATTCGCGACGTACAGCGCGAAGCCGGCCGACGCCAGCACCCACAGCACCACCGCCAGCAGCCCGCCCGGCGTCAGCCACTTGAAGCCCGGCAACCGCACGTTCGGGCCCACCCAGTACAGCAACGCGAACGCCAGGCTCACCAGCAGCGCGATCACCGGCCACTTCGCGATCTCCCACACCAGCACGCCGGTCGAGCCGAGGCCGATCAGGTCGCCGAGCCGGCGGGCCACCGCGCCCGTCGCCACCACGCCCAGCGCGCACGCCGCCAGCAGCACCACGATGCCGACCGTCAACGCGATCCGCAGCGGGATCGTCTTCCACACCGGCCGCCCCTCCGGCATGCCGTAGATCGCGTTCGACGCCCGCATGAACGCGCCGATGTAGCCCGACGCCGACCACAGCGCACCCAGCAGGCCGATGATCGCCAGCGGGCCGGCCAGACTGCGCGAGCCGGTCAGCTCCCGGATCGCGCCGACGAGGATGTCCTTGCCCTGGCCCGGCACGACCTGGTTGATGTTGTCGATCACCGTCTGGATCTTGTCCGGACCGAGCAGGCCGAGGATCGCGGTGAGCACGATGATGCCCGGGAACAGCGACAGGACGCCGTAGTAGGTGAGCGCCGCGGCCCAGTCCGTGAGGTTGTCGCGGTTGAACTGCTTGAACGTCCGTTTCAGCGCCCCACCCCACGACCGCTTCGACAGGTCCCCGGGTCCTTCGGGTTCTTTCCCGTGTCTGGCCACCGTCGCCACCTCCTGCTTCGTCGGGGCGGGCATACCCCGTCCGGGAGTGGGTATGCCTGTTTCGTCACCCGAACCAGGAGGAAGCCGTGCCCGAGGTCAGCCGCGTGATCGACGTACCACCCGACGCCGTGTTCGCCGTGCTCGCCGACGGCTGGATGTACGCCGGCTGGGTGGTCGGCAGCTCCCACATCCGCGACGTCGACGAAGACTGGCCCGCGGTCGGGTCCCGCATCCACCACAGCGTGGGCCCGTGGCCGGTGCACATCCAGGACGTGACGGTGGTCCGCGCGGTCGAGCCGGGCCTGTCGCTGTCGCTGGAGGCCCACGGCTGGCCACTGGGCTCCGCGGCGGTCGGCTTGACGCTGGTTCCCCACGGCGACGGGCAGACGCTCGTCCGGATGACCGAGCACATCGTCCGCGGCCCCGGCAAGGTGCTGCCCGAGGTGGTGCAGGCGCTGATCGCCAAGCCACGCAACACGGAGTCCCTCGCCCGGCTCGCGGACCTGGCGATGGGCAAACACGCCCGCGCCCAGCACGGCCACCCCAACCCCTAGCCGGACGCCCCCGCCCGGCCGACCCGCGCACCGGAACGGTCGGCTGGCGTGTGGGAAAGGCCGGCTCGCGTACGGAGATGGCCAGCCCGCGCGCCGGAAGGGGCCAACTCGCGTACCGAGCCGGTCGGCCCGTGCACCGGAAGGGCCGGCTCGCGAACGGAGCCGGTCAGCCCGCGCACCGGAAGAGCCGACTCGCGTAACGAGCCGGTCAGCCCGCGCGTCGGAAGGTCAACTCGCGTACCGAGCCGGTCGGCCCGCGTGCCCGGAAGGTTGGCCCGCGTACCTACGGGGTCGGCCCACGTGCCTGCAGGGTCCACACGCGTGATTGAAGGGGCAGCTCGCGTGATTGGGAGGTCGACACCCGTGATTGGGAGGTCGACACCCGTGATTGGGAGGTCGACACCCGTGATTGGGAGGTCGACACCCGTGATTGGGAGGTCGACACGCGTGATTGGGGGGTCGACACGGCGGAGGCCGCCGCCCGGGCGACCGAAGCGGGGTCAGCCGTAGATGGCCCGGTGGGCGGCCCGGATCACAGCCGCGTAGCCGCCGCCGAGGCGGCCTGAACGGGCCAGGGCCGCGCGGGCCGCGTTCGCTCCCGGACCGCCGTGGACCGCTCCGCCCGGGTGGGCCGAGGCGCCCGCCAGGTACAGGCGGTCCACCGGGGTGTCCGGGCGGCCCGTTCCCGGCAGCGGGCGGAAGAACAGCTGCTGGTGGATCGCCGACGTGCCGCCGTTGACCGCGCCGCCGACCAGGCCCGGGTCGTGCTCCGCCAGCTCGGCCGGGCCCTGGACGTACCGGGCCTTGATCAGGCCCGTGAACCCGGGCGCGTTGGCCTCGACCGTCTCCTCCATCCGCCGGGCCCGGCGGTCGAGGGCCGCGCGGTTCTCCATCGTGCCGCGCGGGACGTGCGTGTACGCCCACGCCGACTCGGTCCCCGCCGGGGAGCGGGAGGGGTCGGCCGTCGTCATCTGGCCCAGCAGCAGGAACGGGCGGCGCGGGGTCCGGCCGCGGCCGAGCTCGCCGCCGAACGCCGACAGGCCGTCCAGGTCCGTGCCCAGGTGGATCGTGCCCGCGCCGCGCGCCGCTTCGGCCGTCCACGGGATCGGGCCGGACAGCGCCCAGTCCACCTTGACCGTCGCGCTGTCCCACTGGAACCGCCGGAGGTCCTCGAGGAACCGGGACGGCAACCAGGCCGGGTCGAGCAGCGAACCGTAGAGCAGCGGCGCCGGGATGTCGGCGAGCACCGCCTTGCGGGCCCGCACCGGGTCTCCGGCGGCGTCGCGCACGCCCAGCGCCCTTCCCCCGGCGACCAGCACCCCGGTCACCGGACGTCCACAGTGGACACGTCCGCCCCGGGACTCCAGGCGGCGGACCAGCGCCGCGGTCAGCTCCCCCGCGCCGCCCACCGGCACCGGGAAACCTTCGTCCTGGCCGATCATCGCCATCAGCCAGCCGAACACCGCGCTGCCGGCGTTGTCCACCGAAAGGTCGCTGTGCGCGGCGTTCCCGGCCAGCAGCAGTTTCGCGCCCTCGCCCGTGAACATCTCGTCGCCGAAGCGGCGCACCGGCAGCGTCAGCATCCGCGCCAGCCGCAGCGCGTCGCCGGTTCCCGTGCGGCGCAGCAGCTTCAACGCCGGACGGACCGGCGGGAACGAGGTGAACAACGTCTCCAGCAGCGGCTCGCGGATCTCCCGCCACTGCCGGAACAGCCGCCGCCACGCGTCGCCGTCGCCGTCGCCGAACTCCTCGACCGACGCCGCCGTGCGGTCGAGGTCGCGGGACAGCAGGACGCACCGGTCGTCGGGCAGCACGTGCGCCAGGACTTCGGGCGCGTGCCGCCAGCGCAGGCCGTGCTCCTCCAGGCGCAGGCCCCGGATGGCCGGGGACACCGCGCTCATCGGGTAGAACGCGCTGAAGAGGTCGTTGCGGAAGCCCGGCTCGGTGACCTCGGCGGTGCGGACGGCGCCGCCGGCGTGCTCGGTCGCCTCCAGGACCAGCACCGACCAGCCCGCGTCGGCCAGCAGGTTCGCCGCCACCAGGCCGTTGTGGCCGGCGCCGATCACCACCGCGTCGACGGCTTCCGTACTCACTCCGGCCTCCCGGCTGGTCAGGCTTGCGACTGGTGGCTCGGCCCGACCCGGGTGAGCGAGCGGAGCCGGGCCAGGACCCCGTCGCGGCGCGGCGGGGCCAGGGGCGGGCTCGCCGCTCCCGCGCCCGACCGGAGCCCGGCGACCAGGTCGGCGAGCGCGGCCGCGGCGTCATACCGAGGTTGCCAGCCCAGCGCGGTCTCCGCCAGCGTCGTGTCCGCGAGCGCCGCCCGGTCGGCCAGTTCCAGCCAGCCGGGGTGCACCGGCAGCACCCCGCCCAGCCAGGCCGCGCGGGTCGCGAGCCGCACCACCGGCTTCGGCACCGGGAGGCGCGCTCCCCCGAGGACACCGGCCAGCGCGTCGGCGTCGAGCACCTCCGGCGCGGCGAGGTTGACCGCACCCGAGAACCCCTGGTCGAGGATCAGCCGGATCGCTTCGGCGACGTCGGTGGTGTGCACGATCTGCGCGCGCAGGTCCGTCCACAGCGGAACCGGCAGCCGCCGCCCGCCGACGAGGTGGGCGGGCACAGCCGGGCCGAGCAGCCAGCGCGCGAACTCGCCCGCCGCTTCCCGGTGCAGGATCGCGCACGGCCGGATCCGCGCCACCGCCACCTGCGGGTACTTCTCTTCGAACCGGTCCAGCAGGGCTTCCAGCGCGGCCTTCCCGCGGCTGTAGGCGCTGCCCGCGATGCCGTCGCACGGGAAGTCCTCGGCCACCTTCTCCCAGCGGGGCGCGGGCCCGTAGGCGGCCACGGACGAGGCCACGACCAGGTGCGGCACCCCGGCGGCCGCCGCGGCGGCGAGCACGTTCCGGGTGCCGTGGTCGTTGGTGCGCCACATCGGCGGGTCCCCGCGCACCGGTGAGATCGCCCACGCCAGGTGCACGACGGCGGCCGCCCCCGCGAACACCTCGGCCAGCTCCTCTTCGGCGCCGGGGTGGCCGACGTCGACGGCTCGCCAGCCCGCCCGGCGGTACGGCTCGGCCGTCGTGTCCGGCAGCCGCCGCGCGAGCCCGACCACGTCGTGGCCGGGCTCCAGCGCGGCCAGCAGTGCCGTTCCGACGTTCCCGGTCGCCCCGGTGATCACGATACGCACCCGAAAGGCTTACCCGGTGTCGCGAAAGTGAAACTCAGACCAGATCGCGCGGGATCCGCCGGTGCCAGTTCCGCGACACGACCCGGCGGGCCCCTTCGTAGCCGTCGAGCTGGGCGTCGATGACGAACTCGGTGTCGGTGCACGACACCCGGGTGCGGGTCTCGCTGCGGGCCACCCAGTCGCCGCGCGCGAAGGTGACGTCCCACGCGGTTTCCGCCACCGGCGAGCAGAAGTCGTCGGCCACCCAGCTGTAGCGCTCGCGGACGTCGCGGGTGACTTCCAGGTCGAGGTCGTCGAACCGGACCGTCCCGGCGTCCTTCACGATGTCCAGCGCCGACCGGTAGCCGACGAGGTCCCGCGAGACGGTCCAGCGCTGCTCCCCCGGCGTCACGGCCGTCACGGACATCGGCGGCGCGCCTTCGGGTTCGCCGAACGGCCGCGCCGGCAGCTCGTCCGGCTCGGCGACCGGGCGCACCGGCAGCTCCAGCGCGCTGTGTCCGGTGTGGACACTCAACAGGACCGGCGTCGGCGGCGGCCAGGCCAGCGGCCAGTACGACGTGGACAGCGAAAGCCGGATCCGGTGCCCGGCCGGGAAAGCGTGCGCCACGGCGTTCAGCTCGATCTCCACCGGGCACCGCTGTCCCGGTTCCATCGGCGCCGGTTCGTCGTGGCCGTCGCGGTGGGTCAGGTTGAGCAGCCCGTAGGTGACGCGGGTGGCCCGCCCGTCCGGGGCGACGTCCGAGATCCGCGCCGCGATCATCGCGACCGGCTGGTCGGCCGACACTTCCAGCCGCACCTTCGGCGAGCCGAGGATCTCGCAGCGTTCGGTGAGCACGTCGGTGTCGAACACGAGCGACCCGCCGTCCTCTTCGCGCTGGTCGTAGGGCAGGTCCGGCGGGGCGCTGTAGGAGGCCCACTTCCCGGAGAACTGCCCGACCGACAGCGGCGAAGACACGGTCAGGGCCTCGTCGGTCACGTCCTCGCCCGGCCGCGCGAGGCGGTGCCGGGCGAGGGGCAGTTCCTGCGGCTCGACGTGCGGGGACGGCCAGGTGGCCTCCCCGACCCAGCGGCCGGGGCGGTCCTCGTAGGACGTCGACGGCGGCACGCTCTCCTGCATCCAGGTGCGCAGCATCGGCCCGTCCATGGCGCCGTTCTCCTCGCCGCGCAGCCAGTGGTCCCACCACCGCACGACCTCCTGGAGGTAGCCGATCGCCGGGCCCGGCTCGCCGAGGTGCGGGTACTTGTGCGACCACGGCCCGATCAGGCCGCGGCGGGGGACGTCGAGGTGGGCCAGCAGCCGGATGACGGCGTTGGAGTAGCCGTCGGCCCAGCCGCTCGAAGCCAGCACCGGCACCTGGACGTCGGTGTAGTTCTCCGACACCGACGCGTGCCGCCAGTAGTCGTCACGGCGCTGGTGGCCGAGCCAGTTCTCGATCCACAGGCTGCAGTTGTCGAGGCGCTCCAGCCACATTTCGCGCCACCGCTCGCCGACGACCGCCGGGTCGGGCGGCAGCGTCGCGTAGGCGAACATCGTGCCGGACTCGGCGACGTTGTCCGAGAGCAGGCAGCCGCCCATGTAGTGCATGTCGTCGGCGAAGCGGTCGTCGGTGAACGACGAGATCACGATCGCGCGCAGGCTCGGCGGTTTCCGGGCCGCGACCTGCAACGCGGCGAACGCACCCCACGAGATCCCCATCATCCCGGTGTCACCGGTGCACCACGGCTGCCCGGCGATCCACTCGAGGACTTCCTCGGCGTCGAGCTGCTCGCGTTCGAGGTACTCGTCGGCCAGGACGCCCTCGGACTCGCCGGTGCCGCGGATGTCCACCCGCACGCAGGCATACCCGTGCCCGGCGAGGTAGGGGTGGTGGATCGAGTCGCGGGGCGCGGTGAGGTCCCGCTTGCGGTAGGGGATGTATTCGAGGATCGCCGGCACCGGCTCGGCGTCCGACGAGACCGGCCGCCAGATGCGGGCGGACAGCACGGTCCCGTCGGACATCGGGATCCGGACGTGGTCTTCCTCGGTGATTTCGTACGGCAGCGAGGTGACGGCTCGCAAGAGTCAGTTCCCTCCCAAGGGGTTACGGCTGCAGCAGGATCTTCTGGGCGCCGTCGAGCTTCTTCTGGAAGATCTCGTACGCCCGCGGCGCGTCTTCCAGCGGCAGCTTGTGCGTGGCGAAGCCTTCGACGCCGAGCGGGTCGCCGTCGCCGGTGAGCACCGGCATGACGTCGTCGAGCCAGTGCCGGACGTTGGCCTGGCCCATCCGCAGCTGGATCTGCTTATCGAACAGCTCCATCATCGGCACCGGGTCGACCATCCCGCCGTAGACGCCGGACAGCGAGATCGTGCCGCCGCGGCGGACGCTGTCGATGGCGGCGTACAGCACGCTCAGCCGGTCGATGCCGGCCTTCTCGGTGATCTTCTCCCCCAGCGGCTGCGGCAGCAGCCCGACCAGCGTGTGCGCGAGCTTGCCGACCGGGGCGCCGTGCGCCTCCATGCCGACCGCGTCGATCACCGAGTCCGCACCGCGCCCGTTGGTCAGCTGGCGGATGGAGTCGCCGATTTCCTTGTGGTCACGCGTGTCCAGCGCGGTGGCGCCGTGTTCGCGGGCGCGGGCGAGGCGCTCGGGCACCAGGTCGACGCCGATCACCTGGCCGGCCCCGCGGTGCCGGGCGATCCGGCAGCTCATCTGCCCGATCGGGCCGAGCCCGAACACGACGACCGTGCCGCCGTCGGGGATGTTCGCGTACTCGACGGCCTGCCAGGCGGTCGGGACGACGTCGGAGAGGTAGACGAACCGCTCGTCCGGCGGGCCGTCGGGGACCTTGATCGGCCCGTAGTGCGCCTGCGGGACGCGCAGGTACTCGGCCTGGCCGCCGGGGACCTGGCCGTAGAGCTTGGTGTAGCCGAGCAGCGCCGCGCCCTTGCCCTGCTCTCGCACCTGCGTCGTCTCGCACTGCGACTGCAGGCCGCGCTCGCACATCCAGCAGTGGCCGCAGGAGATGTTGAACGGGACGACCACCCGGTCCCCCGGCTTGAGGTTCGTGACCTCCGGCCCGACCTCTTCGACCACGCCCATCGGCTCGTGGCCGAGGATGTCGCCCTCGGTCATGAACGCGCCCAGCACCTCGTACAGGTGCAGGTCGGAGCCGCAGATCCCGGTCGAGGTGATCCGCACGACCGCGTCCGTGGCCTCCTCGATCTTCGGGTCCGGCACCTCGTCGACGCGGACGTCGCGCTTGCCGTGCCAGGTCACTGCCTTCATGGCTCTCCCTTTCCGCGGGCGGGGGTCTTTCGCCCCGGCTTCCCGCGGAGGGCGGCGGGCAAACTCAGGTGAGCAGGTCGGCCACCAGGTAGACGGCGGCCGCCACCGCGGCGGCGGCCGGGAAGGTCAGCACCCAGCCCAGCACGATGTCGCGCGCGATCCCCCAGCGCACCGCCGACAGCCGCCGGGTCGCGCCGACGCCCATGATCGCCGCCGTGATGACGTGCGTGGTCGAGATCGGCGCCTTGACCGCGAACGCCGTCACGTACAACACCGACGAAGCCACGGACTCCGCGACGAACCCGTGCGGCGGGTCGAGCGGGAAGACTCGCCTGCCGAGCGTCCGCATGATCCGCAGGCCACCCGAATAGGTGCCCAGCGACAAGGCCGCGGCACACACCAGGGTCACCCACAACGGCACCGAGAACGTCGTCTGTTGCCCCGCAGCCACCAGCGCCAGGACGATCACGCCCATGCCCTTCTGGGCGTCCTGCAGGCCGTGGCCGAGCGCGAGCGCCGACGCGGAGACGATCTGGAACCGGCGGAACACCCGGCCGCTGCGGTGCGGGTTCGCCCGCCGCAGCAGCCACAGCGCGCCGACCATCGCGAGGTACCCCAGTCCCAGCCCGAGCAGCGGCGACGCCACCATCGGGATCAGCACCTTCTCGGCGATCCCGGCCCAGTGCACGGTGCTCGCGGCGGCCAGTGCCGCGCCGACCATGCCGCCGATCAGCGAGTGCGAGGACGACGACGGGAGCCCGAAGTACCAGGTGATCAGGTTCCAGGTGATGGCCCCGGCCAGCGCGGCGAAGACCACGGTGAGCGCGTCCGGCCCCATCGGGACGTCGATGATCCCCTTGGCCACCGTCGCGGCGATGCCGGTGGACAGCAGTGCGCCCGCGAGGTTCATCACCGCCGCCAGCACGAGAGCGGCGCGCAGGGTGAGCGCCCGGGTCGACACCGCGCTGGCGATGGCGTTGGCCGCGTCGTGGAAGCCGTTGGTGTAGTCGAAGACGAGCGTCAGGACGATCACCGTGACCAGGGCGGCGGTCCCCGTCACTCAGGACTCCTTGACCGCGATGGTCTGCACCACGTCGGCGAGGTGCTCGAAGGCGTCGGCGGCCAGCTCGAACTGCTCGACGACCTCCTTGGTCTTCAGCACCTCGAGGGCGTCCCCGCCCGGCTCGAACAGGTGGGCCAGGATCCGCCGGTAGACGCGGTCGGCCTCGTTCTCCAGCTCGTTGATCTCGATCCAGAACGGCTCGAGCTCGCCGACCTTGGCCAGGCCCGGCATCGAGGACGCGGTCAGCTCGGCGGCCCGGCAGAGCACCCGGACCAGGACGTCGATCCCCGGCGGGAAGGTGCCGATGCGATAGAGCACGGCCAGGTCCGCCGCGGTGTCCATGAAGTCCAACACGTCGTCGATCTTGGCGGCCAGGGCCTGGATGTCCTCGCGGTCGAACGGCGTCACGAACGAGCTGTTGAGCTCCACCATGATCGTGTGCGTCAGCTCGTCGCCCTGGTGCTCGACCTCGTGCAGGCGCTTCGCGATCGCGTCCCGTTCGGCCGGGTCGGCGGCGACGAGGTCGCTCAGCAGTGCGGTCGCGGCGACCAGGTTCTTCGCGGCGTCGGCGAGCAGATCGAAGAACCGGGTGCCCCGTGGGGTGAACCGCATGGATGGAAGTCCCTTCGTCGCGCACGCCGGTCAGGGGCCGGGTACCCCGTCCGGCCGTACGTTTAACAGCCGATCTCCGGGAAACCAGGAGTCATGACCGATCCCGGATCCCGGCGCCTGAGAGTACTGCTCTGGCACGTGCACGGCTCGTGGACCGACGCTTTCGTCCGCGGCCGCCACGACTACTTCCTGCCGGTGTCGCCCGACGGCGCGCCGTGGGGCCTCGGCACGGCGGGGCGGGACTGGCCGTCGGTGACCGAGGTACCGCTCGACCGGCTGGCCGAAGCCGAGCCCGACGTCGTCGTGCTGCAACGCCCGGAGGAGCTCGAATTCGCTTCTCGCCTGGGCGTTCCGGCCGTCTACGTGGAACACAACGCGCCCCGGCCGTACGCCGCTTCGAGTGAACATCCGCTGGCCGGCCGGTCTGACGTCACCGTCGCGCACGTGACCCACTTCAACGCGGCCATGTGGGACTGCGGCCGCGCGCCGGTGACCGTCGTGCCGCACGGCATCCCCGACCCGGGCCCGCGCTACACCGGCGAGCTCGCCGCCGGGGTGTCGATGATCAACGAGCCGGTGCGCCGGGAGCGCGTCACCGGCGCCGACCTGCTCGGCACGCTCGCCGAGGCGGCTCCGGTCGACGTGTTCGGCATGGGGACCGAAGAGCTCGGCGCGCCGCTGCGCGGGCTGGGCGACGTCCCGGCGCCGAAGCTGCACGACGAGATCGCCCGTCGCCGCGTCTACCTGCACACCGCCCGGTGGACGTCGCTGGGACTGTCTCTTTTGGAGGCGATGCACCTGGCGATGCCGGTCGTCGTCTTCGCCGCCACCGAGGCGGTCGAGGCGGTGCCGGCCGACGCGGGTGTGCTCTCCACCGACGTCTCCGTGCTGGCCCGGGGTTTCCGTGAGCTCCTGCACGAACCCGACTTCGCCGCGCTCGCCGGCAAGAACGCCCGCGAACACGCCCTGAAGCACTACGGGCTGGCCGCCTTCCTGACCGCTTGGGACCACCTCCTCGCCGAGACGGCCCGCTGAACCTCGAAGGGAACGCCTCACCGATGAAGATCGCGATGGTGTCCGAGCACGCCAACCCCCTCGCCGCACTGGGCGAAGCCGACGCCGGTGGCCAGAACGTGCACGTCGCCGAGCTGTCGGCCGCGCTGGTGCGCGCCGGGCACGAGGTCACCGTCTACACGCGACGGGAGAGCCGCGACGAGCCGCCGGAGGTCCGGACGCCGCAGGGCTACCGCGTCGTGCACGTGCCGGCCGGGCCGCCGCGCAAGGAACCGAAGGACCACCTCCTGCCCTACATGGGCGAGTTCGGCAGCTTCCTGCGCGACCAGTGGGCGCTCGAACGCCCGGACGTGGCGCACGCGCACTTCTGGATGTCCGGCCTGGCGACGTCGCTGGCGGCGAGCGCGACCGGGACGCCGGTGACGCAGACCTTCCACGCCCTCGGCGTGGTCAAGAAGCGCTATCAAGGCGACCAGGACACCAGCCCGGCCGACCGGATCCGGCTGGAGCGGATCATCGGCCGCCAGGCCGGGCGCGTGATCGCCACCTGCTCCGACGAGGTCTTCGAGCTCTCGCGCCTCGGCGTGCCGCGGTCACGGATCTCGATCGTCCCCTGTGGCGTCGACCTCGGCCGCTTCTCCCCCGACGGGCCGATCGCCCGCCGCCGGCTGCCGCACCGGCTGGTCGCGGTCGGCCGGCTGGTCCCGCGCAAGGGGTTCGACATCGCGATCACGGCGCTGGCCCAGCTCCCGGACACCGAGCTCGTCATCGCGGGCGGCCCGGAGCGCGGCCGGCTGTCCCAGGACCCCGAAGCGGGGCGGCTGCGGGAGCTGGCCGAGAAGCTCGGCGTCGGCGACCGCGTCCGCTGGCCCGGCCAGGTGTCCCGGGAGGACATGCCGGCGCTGCTGCGCTCGGCGGACGCCGTGGTGTGCACGCCGTGGTACGAGCCGTTCGGGATCGTGCCCCTGGAGGCGATGGCCTGCGGCGTCCCGGTGGTCGCGGCCGCGGTCGGCGGCTTGACCGACACGGTCGTCGACGGCGTCACGGGGCTGCTGGTCCGCCCGCACCAGCCGAAGGAGCTCGCGTCGCGGGTCCGCCGGCTGATCGACGACCCGGCGTTGTGCCACGCCTACGGGACGGCGGGCCACGACCGCGCGGTGGCCCGCTACTCGTGGGACCGCGTCGCCGCCGACACGCTGCGCGCCTACCACAAGCTGGTCCCCCAGACCGCAGCCACCGCCTCGGCCCGCTGACCCGTCGTGAGTGGTGAGGCGGGTTCTGACCCGCCTTACCATTCACGACCGCGTCAGCCCACGTAGCGGCGGGCCTTCGATTCACGCTGGGGTGCTTCCAGCAACCGCAGGCCGTACTCCACGTGGTGCGGGACCACGCGGCGGTCGCGCAGCACCCCCGGCAGTCCCCGGGCCACGTCGAGCAACGCCGCCGCCGTCGCCGCGTCGAACGGTGCGGACCGCAGGACGTCTCGGCCGCGGCGGAAGACCGCGGGCCAGGGGCGGCGCAGCAGGAGTGTCCACATCGTGTTGCGGATGCCCAGGCGGCGGCGGTGGCGCGGGTCGCGCAGCTTCGACGGTGCGTGGTGGATCACCACGTCCTCCGCCCAGCACATCCACCAGCCGCGGGCGGCGAGGTCGAGGGCGAACAGCTCCTCCTCGCCGCCGAGCCACATCCGGGTCGAGAAGCCGCCGACCTCGCGGAACGCGCTGACGCGCACCGCCGTCAGGCCGGCCATGATGCCGAGCAGCGCCGGTCCGGGCAGCCAGTCCGGGCCGGGTACCGGCGACTCGCGCAGTTCCGGCGTGATCGGGTCCTCCGCCAGGCCGGGCTCGACCAGGCAGCGCCCGGTCACCGAGCCGAGGCCCGGGTACGACTCCAGCAGGTCGGCGGCCCGGGTGAGGGCGCCCGGCTGCCACGTCGTGTCGTCGTCGCAGAAGGCCACGTACGGCGTCGTCACCTCCTCGACCGCGATGTTGCGGGCCACCGCGCCGAGGTTCTCCGCCAGCCGGAACAGGCGGACACCCGGGAACTCCCGGGCGACCATGTCGGCCGTGCCGTCCGCCGACCCGTTGTCCGCGACGAAGATCGGTGCGGCGTCCGGCAAGGACGTCATGTGCGCCAGTGTCTCCCGCAACTGCGACCGGCGGTTGCAGGTGATGATCACGACCGAGATTCGCGCCATTCGGCGGTCCTTTCCAGAGTCCGGGCCTGGTGTTCGACGTGGGCGGGCAGGACGCGCCGCGAGCTCAGCGCGCGCGGCAGCCGCGGGACCGCGCCGAGGACGGCGCCGGGCGCCCGCACCAGCGTCCGCGCCACTTCGCGGCGGCACACTCGCGGTGGGCGGCGCAGCACGGCGATGAGCAGCTGGTTGCGCAGTTCCGCCCGGCGACGCCACGACGACGGCGGCCGCGACCGGGACGGGTGGTGGTGGGCGCGCAGATGCCCGACGTAGCAGACCTCCCAGCCGCGGGCGGCCAGGTCGTAGGCCAGCAGCTGTTCTTCCGCGCCGAAGTGCAGCAGCGGGCTGAAGCCGCCGACCTGCAGGTACGCCGCGCGGCGCACGATCGCGGAGCAAGCCAGGAAGCCGAGCACCAGCGGTCCGGGCGCGCCGTCCGGGTGCCCCAGCGGGCTGCGCTCCATTTCGGGCGTCACCGGGTCGTCCCGGCATTCCGGGCCGACGAGGGTGCGCGCGGCGAGCAGGCCGGTCCGCGGGTGCTCGTCGAAGATCCGTTCCGCCTCCACCAGCGCGTCCGGCGCCCACCACGAGTCGTCGTCGCTGAAGGCGACGTACGGCGTGTCGGCCGCGATGACGCCGAGGGTACGCGCGGCGGCGCCGAGGTTCTGCGGCAGGCGGATCACGCGGACGCGTCCATACCGCCGGGCGACCTCGGCCGTGTCGTCCTCGGACGCGTTGTCCAGCACGATGACCGGCGGCTGGGGGTCCAAAGAGGACAGCCGGTCGAGGGTGCGCGCCAGCTCGGCAGCGCGGTTGCGGGTGGCGATGACGACGGTCGTGCGCGCGCTCACCGCGCCCCCACCAGCTCGTCGACCAGCGCAGCCAGGGACGCCGGGTGCGCGGGTGGCCGCACCTTCGCCGACAGGCACCACTTCAGGCGGGCGTCGAGCAACGCCGGGTCCGTGACGTCCGAAGCGGCCACCACCGGCCAGTCCAGCGCGTGGCCCTGCGCGGTCACCTTGCCGCCGCCGGCCACCGGGTCGACGGCGAGCACCGGCACCCCGGCCTTGAGCCCGAAGACCAGCCCGTGCAGCCGGGTCGTCACCACGGCGTCCATTTTGGACACCGCGGCGGCGAACTGGTCCGGGGTGGCGCACCGCTCCCAGTCCTCGTGCGCGAGCCGGGTGTCCAGCGGCACGCGGGCGCAGTCCAGGCCGGCGAGCCAGCCGGTCAGTGCCTCGTGGACGTCGCCGTGCCGGCCCGCGCTGCCGTATTCCGGCTGGTGCGGCGCCAGGATCACGCCCAGCACCGGCGTGGGCGACACCGGCGCACCCAGGGCAAGGTCGAGTTCGGCGGTGACGCCGTCGTCGCGCGGGAGGACCCGGTGGAACCCCGTCACCGCCGGGTCTTCGGGGTCGGGAACGGACACGCCGACCGCGATCCGGCGGCAGGCCGCGTAGCGTTCGTGCAGCGAACGCACCTGCGGCCCGTGGACCGGGCCGCAGGCGAACACCACGTGGGTGTAGTCGTCGGGGGGTGCGTCGGGCAGGTGCAGGGTGCCGGGCCGGAAGCCGGGGCTCCACGCGACCCGGTGGTCGATCCCGGCCTCCGCCAGCGCGGCCCCGGCCGCGCGCAGGCTCAGGACGTCACCCGCCGTGGCTTCCCCGTGCAGAAAACTGGCCCAACCGGTGAGCAGAACTCGCATGGTGGTGGCGCTTACCCGCTCGCCACCCCGTTACACGGGTTTGCGTCCACCGGGGCCGGGTAGCCGCCACGGCATGACGGATCCGGGAGTGGCCAGGCGGTTCGAGCGTGCGGTGGTGACCGGGGGTGCCGGCTTCGTCGGCGCCCACCTGTGCGAGCTGCTGCTCGAAGAGGGCATCGAAGTCGTCGCCGTCGACAACCTCGCGACGTCCTCGGCGGACTCCCTGGACCATTTGCGCCACTACGACCGGTTCCGGTTCGTGCGCCACGACGTCACGCAGCCGATGCCGCTGAGCTGCGAAGCCGATGTCGTGTTCCACCTGGCTTCGGCCGCGTCGCCCCGCGACTACCTGGCCCTGCCGATCGAGACGCTGCGCGCGGGTTCGCACGGCACCGAGAACGCGCTGGAGCTGGCCCGCCGCGACGGTGCCCGGTTCGTCCTCGCCTCGACCAGCGAGGTCTACGGCGATCCCCTGGAACACCCGCAGCGCGAAGGGTATTGGGGCAACGTCAACCCGATCGGGCCGCGCAGCGTCTACGACGAGGCCAAGCGCTACGCCGAAGCACTGACCTCGGCGTACCGCCGTGAATTCGGCACCGACACGGGGATCGCGCGGATCTTCAACACCTACGGCCCCGGCATGCGCGCCCACGACGGCCGGATGATCCCGGCCTTCCTCGACCAGGCGCTCCGGAACGAGCCGATCACCGTCACCGGCACCGGCGAACAGACCCGGTCCATCTGCTACGTCGAGGACACCGTCCGCGGCCTGCTCGCCCTCGCGCGGTCGGGCCACCCCGGCCCGGTGAACATCGGCAACCCGGACGAGCTGACCGTCCGCCAGGTGGCCGAGCGGATCAAGGACATCACCGGCTCCGGTTCGCCGATCGAATACATCGACGCCGTCGTCGACGACCCTCAGCGGCGCTGCCCCGACATCGCCCTCGCCCGCGACGTCCTCGGCTGGGAACCGAAGATCGACGCCGACGACGGCCTCCGTCGCACTGCGGCGTGGTTCCGCCGCGCGCCGTCGCTCTGAGTAGCGACGCCCAGGGCTTATGCGCGCCATCGTTTATCAACGACTTCGCCGGGTAGCGCTATAGGCGAGAGCGGGCCCTGCGAGTCCGCGCCGAAACGCCAGAGGCAGGTCGATGCGCATACTCGGGATCAACGCCGTTTTCCACGACCCGGCCGCAGCGCTGGTGGTGGATGGGGAGATCGTCGCCGCGGCGGAGGAAGAACGCTTCAGCCGCCGCAAGCACGGCAAGCAGGCGGTGCCGTTCTCCACGTGGGAACAGCCCGCCCAGGCCGCCGCCTGGTGCCTCGCCCAGGCGGGACTGTCCGCGAAGGACCTCGACGCCGTCGGCTACTCCTACGACCCCGCGCTGGTCGAACCGGGCCTGCCCGGGCACGACCCGAGCGGTGAGGAGCTGCGGACGGAGTTCGCCAAGCGGGCGCCCCTCTTCCTGAAGTCCGCCTTGCCCGGGCTCGACCCCGGCATCGTCAAGTTCGTCCGCCACCACGTCGCCCACGCCGCCTCGGCCGCGCTCGCCGCGCCGTTCGGCGACTGCGCCGTGCTGGTCGCCGACGGCCGCGGCGAAAGCACGTCCTACCTGGCCGGTGAGTACCGGGACGGGCGGTTCAAGGAGCTGGCGGCCCAGAAACTGCCACATTCGCTCGGGCTGCTCTACGAGGACCTCACCGAGCACTGCGGCTTCGCGCGGTCCAGCGACGAGTACAAGGTCATGGCGCTCGCCTCCTACGGCAAGCCCGCCTTCCTCGACGAACTCTGCGAGCACGTCCACGTCACCGGCGACGGCGGCTTCCACGCCTCCGGCGTCAACCTGGCCGACCTGGCCCCGCGCCGCGAAGCGGGCGAGGAACTCACCCGGCGGCACGCCGATCTCGCCGCGAGTGTCCAGAAAGTCCTCGAAGACATCCTCCTCGAGCTGGCGGACTGGCTGCACGAGGCCACCGGCCAGCGCGACCTGGCGATAGCGGGCGGGATCGCGCTCAACTGCGTCGCCAACAGCCGGCTGCACGCCGAGGGCCCGTTCGACCGGATCTGGGTGCAGCCCGCCGCCGGGGACGCGGGCACCGCGCTCGGCGCCGCTTTGCAGCTGGCCGCCGACGCCGGAGAGCCCCGCACGTCCATGGGCGACGCCGGGCTCGGTCGCGGGTGGACCGACGAGGAGCTCGAAGCGATCCTCGTCAAGGCCAAGCTGCCGTACGAGCGACCGGACGACCTCGCCGAGACCGTTGCCGAAGCGCTGGCGAACGACGAAGTGATCGCCTGGTTCCAGGGCCGCGCCGAGTTCGGTCCGCGGGCCCTCGGCCACCGGTCGCTGCTGGCCCACCCGGGCCGCAAGGCGAACCTGGAACGCCTCAACGACGTCAAGGGCCGCGAGCAGTTCCGCCCGGTGGCGCCGATGGTGCGGGCCGAGCGGGCGGCCGAAATCTTCAGCCGGGGCCCGCTGCCCAGCCCGTACATGCTGTTCGTGCACGACGTCGCCGAAGACTGGCGCGAGCGCATCCCGGCCGTCACGCACGTCGACGGCACGGCTCGCGTGCAGACCGTCGAAGAACGCGAAAACCCGGTGCTGGCCCGGATGCTGGCCGCCTTCGAGCGGCGGACCGGCCTGCCGGTCGTGATCAACACCAGCCTCAACACCGCCGGCCGTCCGATGGTCGACTCCCCGCGAGACGCCCTCGAGTGCTTCGGCTCGGCCCCGATCGACCTGCTCGCGCTGGGGCCGTTCGTGCTCCGGCGTCCGCGATCCACCCCGACCGGCGCGGCGTCGCCGGAGAAGAAGGAGGTGCCGTGATGGAAGACCATCTCGCCGCGCTGGCCGAAGCGGCCGGCCGGGCCCGTGAATCCGCCCCCAAGATCATCGCGTGGGGCCGGCACCTCGCCGGCGTCTTCGAAGCCGGTGGCAGGTTGCTCGCCTGCGGCAACGGTGGCAGCGCCGCCGAAGCCCAGCACCTGACCGGCGAGCTCGTCGGCCGGTTCCGCCACGAACGCCGTCCCCTCTCGGCCATCGCGCTGCACGCGGACACGTCCGCGACCACCGCGATCGTCAACGACTACGGCGACCACGAGGTGTTCGCCCGCCAGGTGCACGCCCACGGGCGGCCGGGCGACGTCTTGGTGTGCCTGTCCACCAGCGGCGGCAGCCAGAACGTCGTCGCGGCCGCGAAGGCCGCGCACGAACTCGGCGTGACGACCTGGGCGCTCACCGGCCCCGCCCCGAACCCGCTCGCTGCCCTGTGCGACGACGCCGTGACGGTGGAAGCGCCGACCGTCGCGACCGTGCAGGAGATGCACCTGGCGCTCGTCCACGGCCTGTGCGCGGCGCTCGACGACGCGCTCGGAGTGACCGCGTGAAGCCGCTGGTCGTCCTGGGCGACACCCTGCTGGACGTCGACGCCGAAGGCACCGCCGAGCGGCTGTGCCCCGAGGCGCCGGTCCCGGTGGTCGACCTGACGGCCCGGCGCCGCCGCCCCGGCGGGGCCGGCCTGGCCGCCCTGCTGGCCGCGCGATCCGCGGCGGAGGTCGTCCTGGTCACGCCGCTCGGCGACGACGAAGGCGGCCACGCGCTCACCGGGCTGCTGGAACCGGACGTCACCGTGCTGCCGCTGCCGCTGCGCGGTACCACGGTGTGCAAGACCCGGGTCCGTGCGGGCGGGCAGTCGCTGCTGCGCCTGGATTCCGGCGACGGGACGGCGACCACCGACCCGCTGCCCGCCCGGGTGCACGAGGTCCTGGAGGACGCCGGCGCGATCCTCGTGGCCGACTACGGCCGCGGCCTCACGCGCAATCCCGACGTCCGCCGGCTGCTGCGGGAGGTGGCCGAGCGGATCCCGGTGGTCTGGGACCCGCACCCGCGCGGGGCGCAGCCGGTGCCCGGCACGCGGCTGGTCACGCCGAACCTCGCCGAGGCGCGCGCGGTGCTCGCCGGGCACGAGGAACCGGCCGAGCTCGCCAAGCTGCTGCGCGGCCACTGGCACGCCGACGCGGTCGCGGTGACCGTCGGGTCCCGGGGTGCGGTGCTCGCCGACGGCCTCGGCGAGACGACCGTCCCGATCCCCGTCGCGGCGCGGACGCCGGGTCACACCGCGCCTGACACGTGCGGGGCCGGCGACCGGTTCGCCGCCGCGGCCACCGCGGCGCTGCTCGGCGGTGCGGACACGACCGAAGCCGTGGTGACGGCGGTCGAGGCGGCCGCCCGGTTCGTCGCCGCCGGCGGCGCGACCGCGTTGTCCACGAACGACGGCCCGGTGCCCGACCCGCAGCCGGCCACCGACGCCTTCGGCCTGGCCGAGCGGATCCGGGAGACCGGCGGCCGGCTGATCGCCACCGGCGGCTGCTTCGACCTGCTGCACCCCGGGCACGTCAGCCTGCTGCGGCAGGCCCGCGCCCTCGGCGACGCGCTCGTCGTCTGCCTCAATTCCGACGCTTCGGTGCGGGGCCTCAAGGGCCCGGGCCGCCCGCTGGTGCGCGACCGCGACCGGGCCCGGCTGCTCACCGCGTTGTCCTTCGTGGACGCCGTCGCCGTCTTCGACGAGGCCTCGCCCACCACCGTCCTCGAGAAGCTGCGCCCGGACGTGTGGGTGAAGGGCGGCGACTACGCCGACGCGGACCTGCCCGAACGCGAAGTGGTCGAACGGCACGGCGGCGAGGTCGTGCTCGTCCCGACCGTGCCCGGCTACTCGACCTCCCGGCTGGTCGCCGCGGCGGCCAGTGCCTGACCCCAGTGCCTGATCCTCTGCCCGCGAAGGAGAGCGATGCGACCCCTCGGCAACGTCCTGATCACCGGTGGCGCGTCCGGACTCGGCGCCGCCACCGTCGACGCCGTCCGCAAGGCCGGCGGCACCCCGTACATCCTCGACCGCGTCCGGCCCGAAGACCCGGCGGAGTACGTCGAAGCCGACCTGACCGACACCGCCGCGACCGAGGCCGCGGTCCGGGAGCTCGCCGAGCGCGCCGGCGGCCTGGACGGCGTCTTCACCGCCGCCGGCACCGACGCCTGCGGACCGCTCGGCGAAGTGTCCACCGAGGACTGGGAGCGGGTGGTCAAGGTGAACCTGTTCGGCACGGCCGCGGTGATCCGCGCCGCGCTCCCCTACCTCGAACGCTCGCACGGCACGGTCGTCACCGTGGCGTCCACGTTGGGCATCAAGGCGGTGAGCGACGCGACCGCCTACTGCGCCTCGAAGTTCGGCGTCGTCGGCTTCACCCGCGCGCTGGCCGCCGAGCTCGCCGGGCGCGTCGGCGTGACGCTGCTCGTCCCGGGCGGGATGTGGACGCACTTCTTCGACGACCGCACCGACCAGTACAAGCCGCCGCCGGACGCGAAGCTCAACCAGCCCGAGCACGTCGCGAACACCGTCGTCTTCGCACTGCAGCAGCCACCCGGCGCCGAAGTCCGCGAAATGGTCGTGTGCGCATCGGAGGAGGGGTCGTGGCCGTGAGCTCCGCGGTCCTCGTGCTGCGCGCGCTCGGCGTCGGCGACTTGCTGACGGCGGTGCCCGCGTTGCGCGCCCTGCGTGCGGCGTACCCCGGCGACCGGCTGGTACTGGCCGCGCCGGAAGGCCTGCGGGACCTGGTGGAGCTGATCGACGCGGTCGACGACCTGCTGCCGACGTCCGGGCTCGGCGAACTCGCCTGGCCGGGCCCGCCGCCGCGGCTGGCGGTGAACCTCCACGGCAGTGGCCCGGAGAGCATCCACGACCTGCTCGACACCGACCCGGCCGAGCTGCTGACCCACCGCCACCCCGACTTCCCGGACGTTCCGGGGCTCGAGTGGCGCGACGACGTGCACGAGGTGGACCGCTGGTGCCGGCTCGTCGAGTACCACCACCTGGAGGCCGACCGGTCGGCCCTGCACCTGCCCGCGCCGCCGGGCCCGAGCCCGGCGCCGGACGCCGTCGTGGTGCACCCCGGGGCGGCGTTCCCGGCCCGGCGCTGGCCGCCCGAGCGGTTCGCGACCGTCGTCCGGGACCTCGCCGCGACCGGACACCGCGTGGTGCTCACCGGCAACGTGACCGAACGCGACCTGGCGGTGTCGATCGCCGAGGCGGCCGGGCTCGGCGAGGAGGCCGTGCTGGCCGGGCGCACCGGCCTGGCGGAACTGGCCGCGCTGGTGGCCGGGGCGGCCCTGGTGGTCTGCGGCGACACCGGCGTCGGGCACCTCGCCACGGCGTTCGGCACGCCGTCGGTGCTGCTGTTCGGCCCGACCCCACCGCGGCTGTGGGGCCCGCCGCCGTCGGCGCGGCAACACGTCGTGCTCTGGGCCGGGAACGTCGGCGACCCGCACGGCGAAGAGCCGGACGGCGGGCTGCTGCTGCTCGGCGAAGAGCGCGTGCTGGCCGCGACGCGGTCGGCGCTGGAAATGCGGGTGGCGCATGGCTGAGCACATCGGGATCGTCGGTGCGGGCTACGTCGGGCTGACGAGCGCCGCGTGTTTCGCGCGGCTCGGGCACCGGGTCACCTGCGTGGACGCCGACAAGTCCAAAGTGGACGACCTGGGCCGGGGTCTCGTCTCGATCGCCGAACCCGGCCTCGCCGAGCTGGTCGGCCAGGGACTCGCCGACCGGACGCTGAGCTTCACCACCGCCCAGGCCGAGCTCTACGGCGCGGACCTCGTCTTCCTGTGCCTGCCGACACCGCCCGCCGAAGACGGCCGGCCCGACCTCGGCGTGCTCGAGCAGGTGGTGCCGCAGCTCGGCCGGTTGCTGCGGCCCGGGTGCGTGCTGGTGACCAAGTCGACGGTGCCGGTCGGCACCGCGGCCCGGCTCCCGCACCTGCTGGGCCGCGACGACCTGCCGGTGGTGGCCAACCCGGAGTTCCTCCGCGAAGGCCACGCCGTCGACGATTTCCTCCACCCGGACCGGGTGGTCGTCGGCACCGATCCGGCGGATTCGCCGGCGGCGCACCGGGTCGCGCGGCTGTACGAGCCGACCGGCGCCCCGGTGGTGGCGACCGACTCCGCCAGCGCCGAACTCGCGAAGTACGCGAGCAACGCGTTCCTCGCTGTGAAACTGTCCTATGTGAACGTCCTGGCCGAACTGTGCGAGCGGTTCGGCGCGGACGTCCGCGAGGTGTCGCGCACCATGGGCCTCGACGCGCGGATCGGCCCGGAGTTCCTCGCGCCGGGCCCCGGCTGGGGCGGGTCGTGCCTGCCGAAGGACACTTCGGCGCTGCTGCACGCGGCCGAGTCGGCGGGGGTCGACTTCGGCATCCTGAGGGACGCGGTCCGCGTCAACGCCCGGCAGCGCGCCCGGGTGGTGCGGACCGTGCGGCAGGCGGTGACCGGTTCGCCCGCCGGCTCCCTCGCCGGAGCCCGCATCGGCCTGCTGGGGCTGGCCTTCAAGGCCGGCACCGGCGACCTGCGCGACTCCCCCGCCCTGGCGGTGGCCGACGACCTGGCCCGCGCGGGCGCCGAGCTGACCGCGCATGACCCGGCCGTCGCGTGCGTGCCCGGCACGAGCTCGGTCCAGGTCGTCGACGACCCGTACCTGGTGGCCAAGGACGCCGCGGCGCTGGTCGTGCTCACCGAGTGGCCCGAGTTCCGGGACCTCGACTGGGCCCGGCTGGCCGCGTCCGCCGACCGGGCGGTCGTCGTCGACACCCGCAACCTGCTCGATCCCGACGTCCTCGCCGGAGCGGGGTTCGCCCACCTCGGCGTCGGCACCCACCCCAGGAGGCAGTCATGACCCTGCGCGTCCTCGCGCTGACCTGCACGCTCAAGCCGTCGCCGGCGAAGTCGAGCAGCGACCTCATCGCCCGGCAGCTGCTCGACCTCTTCGCCGAACGCGGCGCCACCGGCGAGCTGGTCCGGGTGGTCGACCACGACGTCCGGCCGGGGGTCGAGGCCGACATGGGCAACGGCGACGCGTGGCCGGACATCCGGCGGAAGATCGCCGCCGCCGACGTCCTCCTGATCGCCACCCCGACGTGGGTCGGCCACATGTCGAGCGTCGCGCAGCGGGTCCTCGAACGCCTCGACGCCGAGTTGTCCGAAACGGACGACGAAGGGCGGCCGGCGATGTTCGGCAAGGTCGGGGTGGCCGCGGTCGTCGGCAACGAGGACGGTGCCCACAAGATCATCGCGGACCTCTTCCAGGCGCTGAACGACGTCGGCTTCACGGTGCCGGCCCAGGGCGCGACCTACTGGAACGGCGAGGCCATGCAGGGCGGTGACTACCAGGACCTCGACGAGACGCCCGAGGCCGTGGCCTCGACGAACGCGACCCTGGTCCGCAACGCCGTCCACCTCGCCGAGGTGTTGCGCGCGCAGCAGTACCCGGCCAAGTGACTACGCCGTTCGAGTGACAACACTGCGCCGGACGAGTGTGGCGCAGGACACGGGGGTAACCCGCCGGGACCTTCCAACCTGTCAGGGGGCTCCACCCATGCCGAACCGAGTCATGATCAGCCGCGACAGCAAGCCGATCCCCTGCGAGGAGTGCGGCCTGCCGACGTTGCACGTCGCGCGGCTGGTGTCCGGCGACGGCACGCTGCTGGGCCAGACGATGGTGTGCACCGCCTGCCGCCGGCACCGGTCCGACGCCGACGCGATCGCGGTGCACTAACGCTCAGCGCTTCTCCAGCTGTTCCAGCAACAGCCGCGCGGGCAGCGTCATGGTGCCAAGGCCGAGCCGGGCGGGCACGCCGTCCTCCTCGGCCGTCACCAGCCGCTCCTCGAGCTTCCCGAGCAGGGCGCGGCATTCGTCCAGTTCGACGGGTTCACCGGCGACCGCGACGGCCTGCACGGCTCCGGCGAGGTGGTGCATCAGGTCGGCCAGCGCTTCCCGCGCGTCCGGCCAGGGGTACTCGAACGGGTGCTCCCGCCGCCCGGCCGTGGTCCGCACGCCGGCGATCAGCTGCGCCATCGCGGGCCAGAGCCCGATGAGCGTCCGAAGCGGACGTTCATGCCGGGCACCGGCCGACGGCCGCCCCCGCCGGAGGTTCAGCATCCGCCCTTCCCGCGTCAGGCCGACGGCTTCCTCGGCGGCCAGCACCAGGCTGCGCGTGTCCTGCTCCTGGGACAGCAGGTGATCGAGGTCCTCCGGCGGCTCGTCGCGGCGGATCAGATCGGACAGCGATTCGAGCAGGTCGGCCAGGGCTTTCCCGAGCCGCCCGGCGGCCGCGGCGAGCCGTTCCCCGTAGAGCGGCGGGAGGATGAGGGTGTTGACGGCGACGCCGATGGCGGCGCCCAGCGCGGTTTCCAGGAGACGGTCGCCGAGGAGAACGGGCTCGCGGGCGGTGCCGTAGGAGATGACGAGCATCCCGGTGACGCCGACCCAGACCCCGGCGTCCCCGAACCGCCGCCAGCTCCCGGCGAGGAGCCCGAGGAAGACGACGGCGGCGAGCGCAACGGCTTGCCAGGGGATGAAGTGCCCGGCGACGGCGGCGAGCAGGACCCCGGAGGCGACCGACCCGACCTGCTGGAGCCATCCGCGGAAGGAGCGGTAGACGGTGGCTTCGACGAGGAAGACGGCGGCGTAGGGAGCGAGGAAGGGCTGGGGCAGGTGGAGGACGAGCGTGGCGAGCAGCCAGGCCGCGGTCGCGGCGAGGGTGGCTTTGGCGCTCTGGACGAGGATCCGCCGCTCCCGGCCGGGAACGCGGAGGGCCCGGGCGATCCAGCCGGCGGGGGTGCGATCGTGCCGGTCGTCGTCCGATGAGGAGTTTTCGCCGCTCCGCTGCCGCAGCATCCGCGCAAGGCGGCTCGCCCAGGCGCGGTCACCGCTCGGCGGGGAGCCGCTCTGCGGGGAGCCGCTCTGCGGGGAGCCGCCCCGCCCGGACCGGCCCACCCGAGCCCGCTTGCCCCGCTCCCCGTCCGATGAGGAGCTTTCGCCGCTGCGCTGCCGGAGCATCCGCGCGAAGCGGCTCGCCCAGGCGCGGTCACCGCTCGGCGGGGAGTCGCTCGGCGGGGAGCCGCCCCGCCCGGACCGGCCCACCCGAGCCCGCTCGGCCCGCTCCCCGTCCGACGCTGAGCCGCCCCGCCCGAGCACCTGAGCGAACCTGCCGACCAAAGCCGGACCGCCCTGCTCGCTAATCGACGCTGAGCCGCCTCGCCCGAGCGCGAACCTGCCCACCGGAGCCCGGTCGCCCCGCTCCCCACCCGAATCGCCCCGCGCGGCGCGGGCCACCCGGCCGGCGGGGGCCCGGCCGTGCCGCTCCCCCGCCGATGAGGTGTCGTCACCCGGATCCGGTGAGTCCCGCTCTCCGTGTCTCTCCCGCTGTCCGGTCATGCCGGCGGGGCGATGTGCACGAGCTTCGTCTGGGTCAGCTCGTCGAGCAGCTCCGGCCCGTAGCCGTACCCGTTCCCGCTCCGGCGGCGCGGATGTGCCGCCCCGCCCGGTGCGCCGCCGAACACGTTGTTCACCTTGACCGTCCCCGCCGGCAGCTCGCGCCACGCGCGCTGGGCGTGGGCCATCGAAGCCGTCAGCACCGTCGCCGCCAGGCCGTACTCGCCCTGGGCCGCCTCCGCGAGGCCCTCGTCGAAGGTCGAAACCACCCGGACCGGCGCCACCGGGCCGAACGTCTCCTCCGTCATCACCCGCAGATCCGGTGCGCAGTCGGTCAGCACCGTGGCCGGGTAGTGCGCGCCGGGGCCGTCCGGGACCAGGCCACCCGCCACCAACCGCGCGCCACGGGACAGCGCGTCCTCGACGTGGGCGTGCACGTGGTCGCGGTGCCGCCGGTCCACCAGCGGCGCCAGGGTCCGCGTCTCGGCCTCCTTGACCAGCGCCGCCAGGAACGGCTCGGCGATCGCCGCGCACACGTAGATCCGCTCGACCGCCACGCAGATCTGGCCCGAGTTGGCGAACGCCCCCAGCGCCGCCTGGCCGGCCGCCCACGCCGGGTCGACGTCCTCGTCGATCACCAGCGGGTCGTTGCCGCCGTTCTCCAGCAACGTCTTGGCCCCGGTCGCCGCCGCGCTCGCGGCGATCGACCGGCCGGTCGCCGTACTGCCCACGTGCGCGATGACGTCGACGCCGGCGTGCATCGCCAGGATCGCCCCGACTCCGCCGTCGCCGTGCAGAGTCTGCAGCACGCCTTCCGGGAACACGTCCCCGAGCACCTCGCCCAGCAGCTGACCGGTGTGCGGCGCCCGCTCGCTCGGCTTGTGCACCACCGTGTTCCCGGTCGCCAGCGCCGCCCCCAGCAGCCCGCAGGCGACCGCGACCGGGTCGTTCCACGGCGTGAGCGCCACGACCACCCCACGCGGTTCGGGCACCATCAGGTCCGTCGCGCCGACGTCGCCGAGCAGGCTGCGGCCGCGGTGGACCGGGCCGAGCTCGGCGTACTGGTCCAGCGTTCCCGCCCCGGCGAGCACGCCTTCGCGCGCTTCGTCGCGGGGCCTCCCGGTCTCCGCTTCGTTCGTCTTCGCCAGCTCGTCGGCGTGCGCCCGCAGCCGCTCGGCCGCGGTGTGCAGCAACGCCCCGCGCTCGGCGGCCGGCGTCCGGGCCCACGGCGTCCGGCGGGCCCGCGCGAGCGCCGCGTCGATCTCGTCTTCGCCCGCGGTCGGCACGGTGCCCACCACGGTGCCGTCGGCCGGGTTCCGAATCTCGATCATCCGCACCTCCTTCTCGTCGCCCGCCGGTTACCCGGGCGCGGCGGCTCCGACACGCCGTTTGATCACCCCCGCCCGGGGTAACCGGGGCCGGTGACGCTCGACTACACCGTGGTGATCCCCACGACGGGCCGGGAGACACTTCGGCCACTGCTGGAAACCGTGCTGACCGGCCCGGACCCGCGGCCGGCGGAAATCCTGGTCGTCGACGACCGCCCGAACGGGTCCGCGCTGGACGTCCCCGGCGGCGTCCGTGTGCTGCGCTCCGGCGGGCGCGGGCCCGCGGCGGCGCGGAACCTCGGCTGGCGCACCGCCAAGAGCGAGTGGATCGCCTTCGTCGACGACGACGTCGTGCTCGCCCCCGACTGGGCGCGGCAGCTCGAAGCCGACCTCGGCTCGCTGCCGCCGGACGTGGCCGCCTCCCAGGGCCGGATCACCGTGCCGCTGCCCGCGGACCGGCGGCCCACGGACGACGAGCGCGGCACCGCCGGGCTCGAGCACGCGCGGTGGATCACCGCCGACATGGCCTACCGCCGCCGCGCCCTGGTCGAAGCGGGCGGGTTCGACGAGCGGTTCCCACGCGCGTTCCGCGAAGACTCCGACCTCGCCCTGCGCGTCGCCGAGGCCGGGCACCGGATCGACCAGGGCGAACGGCTGACCACGCACCCCGCCCGGCGGGCCGGGTTCTTCTACAGCCTCAAAGCCCAGCGCGGCAACGCCGACAACGCGCTGATGCGGGCCAAGCACGGCGTGCTCTGGCGGCAGCGCACCGGCGCCGGGCCCGGACGGCTGGGCCTGCACGCACTGTCCACAGTGGCCGGTCTGGCCGCGCTCGCCCTGCTGCTGGTCAAACAACGCGGGAAGGCCTTGCTCGCGGCCGGGGTCTGGGCCGGGCTGACGGCGGAATTCGCGACCCGCCGCATCCTGCCCGGCCCGCGGACCCCCGGCGAAGTGGCGCGGATGGTCGTCACCAGCGCCCTGATCCCGCCCGCCGCGTGCTACCACCGGTTGCGCGGGGAGGTCGCCGCGCGGCGTCCCCGGCCCCCGGTCGCGGTGCTGTTCGACCGGGACGACACACTCATCGTCGACGTCCCCTACCTGAACGACCCGGACGGCGTCCGCCCGGTGCCCGGCGCCGTCGAGCTCGTCCGCGGGCTGCGGGAGCGCGGGATCCCGGTCGGCGTGGTGAGCAACCAGTCCGGGGTCGCGAAAGGACTGATCACTCCCGGCCAGCTCGACGCGGTGAACGCCCGCGTCCAGGAACTGTTCGGCCCGTTCGGCACCTGGCAGGTCTGCGTCCACGACGACGGCGACGGCTGCGCGTGCCGCAAACCCGCCCCCGGCATGGTGTTGCGGGCCGCCGGCGAGCTCGGCGTCGACCCCGCGTCCTGTGTGGTCATCGGCGACACGGGCGCCGACGTCGATGCCGCGCTCGCCGCCGGCGCCCGCGCGGTGCTGGTGCCGACGCACCGCACGCTCGAACCGGAGATCGCCCGGGCCCGCCGGCACGCCGCCGTCGCGCGGGACCTATCCGAGGCGCTGCGCGTCGCCGGGGTCGCCGGATGACCCGGGTGCTCGTCGCCCGCCAGGACAACCTCGGGGACGTCCTGCTCGCCGGTCCCTGCGTCCGCGCGGTCGCCGCGTCCGGAGCGCACGTGACGCTGCTGACCGGGCCGCACGGCCGGGCCGCGGGCGAGTTGCTGCCAGGGGTGGCCGACCTGCTCACCTGGACCGCGCCGTGGATCGACCCCGAGCCGCCGCCGGTGACCGCCGAGGACACCGGCGCGTTCGTCGCGCTGATCCGCTCGAAGTCGTTCGACCGTGCGCTGATCCTGACGTCGTTCCACCAGTCCCCGCTGCCACTGGCGCTGCTGCTGCGCCAGTCCGGGGTGCCGTGGGTCGGCGCGATCTCCGAGGACTACCCGGGCAGCCTGCTCGACCTGCGTCACCGCGTCGACGGCGATCCGCCGGAGCCGGAACGCATGCTGTCCCTCGCCGAGGCGGCCGGATTCTCCCTGCCCCCGGACGATCACGGCGCCCTGGCGCTGCGCCGCCCGCTGCCGGACATGGCCCGGCTGACCGGCGGCGGGGCGTACGTCGTGGTGCACCCCGCGGCCTCGGTGCCCGCCCGCCAGCCGTCGGCGGCGTGGAGCCGTGAGACGGTGCGGGCTCTCGCCGCCGACGGGCACCGGGTGCTCGTGACGGGCGCGCCGTCGGAGCGCGCGCTGACCCAGGAGGTGGCCGGGACGGCGGCGGTGAACCTCGGCGGCCGGACGTCCCTGCCCCAGCTGGCGGCGGTGCTGTCCGGCGCTCAGGTCGTGGTGGCACCGAACACCGGCCCCGCACACCTGGCCGCGGCTACCGGCACTCCGGTGGTTTCGCTGTTCGCACCGGTGGTGCCGCAGGAAAGGTGGGCGCCGTACGGCGTTCCCACGGTGGTCCTGGGCGACCAGCACGCCCCCTGCCGCGCCACTCGGGCGCGGGTCTGTCCGGTCCCAGGTCACCCGTGTCTCGACACGATCGATCCCGCCGACGTCTGCCGCGCGGTGACGGCTCTCGCCCAGCCCGGCGCCGTCGTCCCGGAGAGCGCCGAGCTGACGGCGCGGTGACCGCGGCCCGGGCGCGGAGCCCGGGCCGCGAAGCACGTCAGCCGCCGATCTCCTTGCTCACACCGCTGGGACCTTCGTAGGTCCGGTCCGGCAGGCCGCGCACGACGTCCAGGGTGTCCGAGTCGGCGCCGTTCCGCTCGGCGGCCCGGACCAGGTCGTCGCGCTTCGCCGGGTAGTCGACGCCGGACAGGTACTTCTGCAGTTCGATCGGGTTCGGCTTGCTCACGGGAGCTCTCCTTCCGTTCGGGGAACCGCGCGGTTACCCCACCGGACGGTCCACACACGCTCAGGACGGCACCGGCTGCTCCCCCGCCGGGTGAAGGTGGCGGACCTCCGCGTCCGGGTGGCGCGTCAGCGGCACCAGCGGCAACGGCGTCGATTCGGCGAGTTGTTCCAGGTGCCGCAACAGGATTCCCTCCCGCAACGCCCACGGGCAGACTTCGACGCTCGGGACGTCCAGCGCCGACAACGTTCCCTCCGCCGCCAGCGCGCCGGCCACCACCTGCCGGGCCCGCGGCTTCGAAATACCGCGGAACCCGGCCCGTTCGGCCGCCGGGACGCGGGCCAGCCGCGGGATCCAGCCGCGCACGTCGGCGACCACCAGTTCGCGGGTGACGAACGGGCCCTTGCGCTGCGGCGCGGCGCCGGTGAGGCGAGCCAGCTGCTTGAACGTCTTCGACGTCGCGACGACCCGGCGCGGCGGCCCTTCCCAGCGCAGGCGGTCCAAGACCTCCGACAGCGTGTCGCGGACGTGCCGGCGCAGCGCCTTCACCTGCTTGCGCGTCGGCGGGTCGGCGGTGAGGAACTCGCGGGTCAGCCGGCCGGCGCCCAGCGGGAGCGAGACGGCCAGTTCGGGCTCGACGTTCCGGCCGAGCACCAGCTCCATCGACCCGCCCCCGATGTCGATCAGCAGCAGCCGCCCGGCCGACCAGCCGTACCAGCGGCGCGCGGCGAAGTACGTCAGCCGCGCCTCCTGCTCGCCGGAGAGGAACTGCGGCCGGATGCCGGAGCCCGCCTGGATGCGGTCGATGACCTCGTCGCGGTTCACCGCGTCGCGCACCGCGGCGGTGACGAACGGGTACAGGTGGTCGACGCCGAGCCGCACCGCCGCGTCGACCGCCCGGCCCACCGCGCCCGTCACCCGCTCGATGCCCTCGTCGCTCAGCGTGCCGTCGGGCCGCAGTTCCTCGGCGAGCAGCGTCGGTTCCTTCACCGCGTGCGCCGGGAGCGGCGGGGCTCCGGCGGAGACGTCCACCACCTGCAGCTGAGCGGAATTCGACCCGATGTCCAGCACGGCCAGTCTCATCGGGCCGGAATACCCCGCGGGCCTCGCGTTTAGTCCCTGGCGGGGGTGGTAGCCGACCGGGAACGAAAGGAGATGCCCGTGTCGCTCCCGGCGCCGCTACCCGCCGAAGCCGCCTCGCCGCGGCGCGCCGTCGTCACCGGTGCCGACTCCGGCATCGGCCGCGCGGTCGTCGCCGCGCTCTCCGGCGGCGGTCTCGACGTCGGCATCACCTACCACTCCGACGCCGGCGGCGCGGAGGAAACGGCGGCCGAAGCCCGCTCGCACGGGGTGACCGCGCACGTCCGGCAGCTCGACCTGACCGACCTGCCGGCCGCCGCCGGCGTCGTCGACGCGTTCGCCGAAGACCTCGGCGGTATCGACGTCCTGGTCAACTGCTCCGGCACCGGCAGCAGCCAGCTCGCGGTGGACCTCGACTACGAGAAGTGGCGGCAGGTCCTCGACGTCGACCTCGACGGCGTCTTCCTGCTGTCCCAGCGCGCCGCCCGGCACATGATCGACGCCGGGCGCGGCGGCCGGATCATCACCATCACCAGCGTTCACGAGCACGTCCCGCGCGTCGGCGCCGCGCCTTATTGCGCCGCGAAGGCGGGCGCGGGCGCGTTGACTCAAGTTCTCGCCCTGGAGCTCGCGGAGCACGGCATCACGGTGAACTCGGTGGCTCCCGGCGAGATCTCGACCCCGATGACCGGCCAGACCGACGCCGACCCGCGCGAGCAGGACCGGCCCGGCATCCCGCTCGGCCGCCCCGGCCACGCGGCCGAGGTGGCGGCCGCGGTCGCGTTCCTGGCCACCCCGGCGGCCGGCTACATCACCGGCACGTCGCTCGTCGTCGACGGCGGCCTGCTGCTGATGGGAGCTCAGCACGGGACCGCCCACCGCGGTCACGACTGGCGTTCCCCCTGAGACCAGGGGCCCGCGTCCTGGCTGCAGGGACCGGCGTGGGCTCCGGCCGCGGGCCGGACGGCGGCTCCCCCAGCCCGCCGTCCGGCCCCTTCCACTTGTCCGTTTTCCGCACGCCTGAGGGGGTATCCGGCCGCGGAGGGAAGGAGAATCCCATGTCTTCCGCCGAAATCCGCACCCCGGCGTCGTGGCTCCGGCCGGTCGTCGCCGTGCTCGGGCTGCTCTACCTCGTGCTGGGGATCGCCGGGTTCCTGACCCCGGAAACCGCCGCGGTCGGCCACGAGACCGGCCGCGCCGTCTGGATCTTCAGCGTGACGCCGTTGCTCAACCTCGTCCACACGGTGGTCGGGGTGCTCGGGCTGCTCGCCGCGACCCGCCGCACCGGGGCGATCATCTACTGCTGGGTGCTGTTCGTCGGCTTCACCGGGATGACCGCGTACGGCATCCTCGCCACCGCGCTCGTCAACCCCGAGGACCCGATCAACCTGAACTGGGCCGACAACTGGCTGCACGGGCTGACCGCGGCGGGCGCGCTGGTGCTCGGCATCGTGGCGGCACGCGCGGTCAACCGGACCGGGGCGCGCTCGCGGTGACCCCGGCCGTTTCGCCGGCCGATCGCCGGGTAGCCGCAGAAGAACACCACGTGAAGGAGGGTTCCCGTGCACCGTGAAAGCGACCGGCATTCGCCCCGCGAGGACGACGCGATGAAGGCCGAGCTGCAGGGAACCCTGCAGGGCAACGGCCCGACCCGCGCCGAGCAGTGGCGCGACCCCGAACTCCCGGCGGACGACGAGCCGGAAGTCCCGCCCTTGGGCGGCGGCGCATGACCGCGGTCGACGCCCCCGCCGTCGTCGTGCACTACCGCCTCCACGCGGACTTCGCCGTCGGATCCCCGCTGGTGCGCCGGATCCTGGGTCCGCGCGCCGGCCTGGAACTCGACGCCGACGGCTTGCGCGTCCGCTTCGGGCCGTGGCTGGTCGAGACGCCGCTGAGCAACCTCGCCGGCGCCGAGGCCACCGGCCCGTACCGCGCGGTTCGTGTCTTCGGCGTCCGCCTGTCGCTGGCCGACCGCGGCCTGACTTTCGGCACGACGACACGAGGTGGCGTCTGCCTCCGGTTCCGGGAACCGGTCCGGGGCATCGATCCGTGGGGGCTGTTCCGCCACCCGGGCCTGACGGTGACGGTGTCCGAACCGGCACTGGTCGCCGAAGCCATCAACCGGATCGTGGGGGCCGCATGACGGCGGCCCGGATCCTGGCCGTGACGGTGGACTGCCGACAGCCGGACCTGCTGGCCGAGTTCTGGGCCGCGGCGCTCGGCAACGCGAAAACCCGCACGTGGACGGATTCCCATGGCCTGACGTACCGCCAGGTCGAGTTCGACGACGGCCCGGCGCTGCTGTTCCAGCCGGTGCCCGAGGAGAAGGCCGGCAAGAACCGGCTGCACCTGGATCTCGCCCCGGTCGAGGGAGATCAGCGCGCCGAGGTCGAACGCTTGGTGATGCTGGGGGCGAAGGTGCTCGACGACCCGCCCGACGACCCGTGGATCGTGCTCGCCGACCCGGAGGGCAACGAGTTCTGCGTGCTGCCGGCCCGCTGATCCAGCCTGGTTCAGGCTTGGCCGACCGGGTCGCCGGCGTAGGCGGCCAAGCGGTCGTCGAAGCCGTCGGTGGTGCCGGGTCTGCGGAAGTCCGGGGGGGCGGGCCGGCCCGGGTACTTCTCGCCGTACAGGCCGGTCACGAAGGCCACCACCGCTTCCGGAGCCGGCAGGACGTCCTCGCCCAGGTACGCCAGCACGATGACTTCGTCGCCGCTCGAGGACTCGACCGCCGCGGCCCAGCCGTCGCGTTCGTCCCACAGCAGGGCCGTCTCGTGGTCCGGGAACCGGGCGAGCCGCCGCTCCAGCGCGACATACGCGCCGGCTGGGACGTCCACCTCGCAGAACCAGGCGGGCGCGTCCAGTTTGGCCGCCACGGCCAGGAGGTACTGCCGCAGCCCGCGCGCCGCCGGGCCGAGCCCGTCCCGTTCGCTCATCCCGCTCCCGCCTCTTCGGTCGGTGCCCCATCGGGTGATACCCCGTCACCCACCCGGTCAATCCGGGGTGCCGCGGGTGACGTCACGGGGTGAGCAGGGCGAGAACGTCGTCGTCACCCAGCTGGCGGAAATCGGCGTACCACTGCCCGACTGCGCGAAACTCCGGCGGCTCGGCGACGCAGACGACGTCGTCCGCTTCGCGCAGGATCCGCGCGGCGGCGCCGGGCGCGGCGACGGGTGCCGCGAAGACGAGCGTCCGAGGCCGGGCCGCGCGGACGTCACGCAGCGCTGCCGTCGCGGTGACGCCCGTCGCGAGCCCGTCGTCGACGAGGACGACGTCGCGGCCGGTGAGGCCGGCGGGCTCGCGGCCGGCGCGGTACCGCTCGAGCCGGCGGCGCGCCTCCGCCCGCTCCCGGGTCTCGGTCCGGGCCAGCCGTGCGGCGGTCAGTCTCATCGCGCGCAGGCCGGCTTCGTCGTAGATCGCCGGGCCGTCCGGGGTGACCGCGCCGACGCCGAACTCGCGGTGGCCGGGCGCGCCGATCTTGCGAGCGACCGCGACGTCCAGCTCGGCGCCGAGCCGCCGCGCGACGACGGCGGCCACCGGCACCCCGCCGCGGGCGAGCCCCAGCACGACCGGATCGGCCCAATCGCGCCGCCGCAGTTCGCCCGCGAGCCGTCGCCCGCCGTCCTCCCGGTCGGCGAAGATCCGCGGCCGCGCGGGCATCAGGTCACGGGCGCCACTCGTCGCGCCAGTCGGGGTGGGCTTCGTACACCGACGCGATGAGCTTGACGGACACGTCGTCGTGGGCGTCGCGGATCTCGCGGCGCAGGAACTCGGCCTTCTCGGCGAACGGCACCGGGTGCCGGTCCTCCATCGCTTCGACCGGCCCGCCGGCGAGCAGCAAGCCGTCGCCGTCATCGGCGTACATGATCCGCAGCCGCCCGCGCCGTTCGGCCTCGTCGATCAGCGGCAGTTCACCCGCCCGGACGCGCTCTTCGTCCTCCGCGAGCCGGGCGAGCACGAATTCGTCGAGCTTCGCGGTCGTGGTGTCGTCGAGATTCGTCATGGGCCCGGGATACCCGCCGGGCGACGCCCTCAAGCGTCGGCGCGGCTCAGGCGCCGGGCCACCGCGCCGCCGCGGTGACCGTCCGGGTGGGCGACACGGTCACCTGGATGCAGCACGACGAAGCCCCGCACGACGTCGTCACGACGAGCGCGCCGGTGGCGTTCCGCAGCCCGCGACTGTCGGCCGGGCAGAGCTGGAGCTACACGTTCCGGCAGCCGGGCACGTACCAGTACTAATGTTACTGGTCACCGGGATCGCGGTGCTGTGCCTGCTCCTGCTCATACCGCGGCGGGTGTGAATTCCTGTCCGGAACCTGTCCCGGAAAGGACTGGACCAATAATATCGGCACCGGACAATGGGAAGCATCGCCCTTCGACGCGGAAGGTGGCCGATGCACTTCCTCGCCCCGCTGCTGACTGTGGTCCTCGCGGCCACTCCGACGCCGACGCCGTCCGCCGCGGCAGTGGCGACGATCTGCAACAAGTACTGCGACGCGCGAGATCCCGCGTCGTCACCGGGCGACCGCGAAGGCGCTTCGGCCGGCGTCGGCGCCCGGCGGATCACCTTGCACCTCGACGACGGCGACGCCATGGGCTGGGCGGCGATCACCGGTGGCGCCGCCGGCGACCACGTTTGGCTGGACCGCTCGTTCGACGCCGGGCGCACCTGGGCGTCGGGCAGCAAACTCGGCGACACCGCGACGCCGTCCGGCGCGACGGGCTGGCGGACACTGATGTACAACGCCGACGACTGGGCGAACAAGGGCGTCGGCCTGCTTCGCGCGTGCGGGCAGCCCGCGGGGTCGGGCAGCATCGCCTGCACCGGCTGGGCCCGCCCGACGTGGAACGCCTGGGACCGGCGCACCGCGGCCGCGACGGCGTTGATGGAGCGGTACAACCTGGGCACCGGCCTGTTCGACACGACCGGGTGGTGGAATTCGGCCAACGCGCTCACCGCGGTCATCGACAACATCCGGATCAGCGGCATGGGCAGCTACCGCTACGCGATCGACACGACGTACACGAAGAACCTCTCGGCGCAGGGCGGCAGCTTCCGCAACGACTACCTCGACGACACCGGGTGGTGGGGCCTCGCGTGGGTCGACGCCTACGACCTGACCGGCGACGGCAAGTACCTCAACACGGCCCGAGCCGATGCCGACCACATGTACGCGTACTGGGACGGCGTCTGCGGCGGCGGGGTCTGGTGGAGCACGAGCCGCACCTACAAAAACGCCATCCCGAACTCGCTGTACATCCAGCTCAACGCGGCCCTGCACAACCGCATCCCGGGTGACACGGTCTACCTGGCACGGGCCCGGGCGAGCTGGACCTGGTTCGCCGGGAGCGGGATGATCAACGGCTCGAACCTGGTCAACGACGGCCTGACGTCGGCCTGCGCGAACAACGGCCAGCCGACCTGGACGTACAACCAGGGCGTGCCCCTGACGGCGCTCACCGAGTTGTCCCGCGCCACCGGTGACGCGAGCCTGCTGACGAAGGCCCGCGCGATGGCGAACGCCTCGACGACGAACGCGTCCCTGAACCCGGGCGGCATCCTCCGCGACCCGGGCGAGACGGCCGGCGGTGGCGGCGTCGACGGCCCGAGTTTCAAGGGCGTGTACGTCCGGGACCTGGCGGCGCTCAACGCGGCCCTGGCCGACCACCCGTACACGCCGTACCTGCAGCGACAGGCGAACGCGGCGTACGCGAACGACCGAAACAGCGCGGACGCCTACGGGTTGCTGTGGGCAGGCCCCTTCGACCAGCCCGACGCGGCCCGCCAGCAGAGCGCCCTGGACCTGATGAACGCGGCCCCCTGACCGGGTCGTGCCCCCACTGCGACCTGCGGACGGAATGATCGCGCCGCGGGCGCCGTTAGACTTCGTTGGCTCTTTTTCCCCGAGGCGAAAGATCG
>NZ_JBSFNC010000080.1:0-41861 GCF_053586895.1 Amycolatopsis sp. NPDC003731
GGCGAGCACCAGGAGGACGACCACGACGAGGGCGATCAGCTTGCCCTTGCGCCGCTTCTTCATCGGGCCTACCACGAGTTCGGCCCGGCCGGCGGGCAGCCGGTGGTGCTGCTGCACGGCTGGCCGTACGACCCGTACAGCTACGTCGACGTCGCCCCGATCCTGGCCGGCGCGGGCTACCGGGTGATCGTCCCCTACCTGCGCGGCTACGGCCCGACGGCGTTCAAATCGGCGGCGACGGTCCGCAACGGCCAGCAGACGGCCGTGGCGCTCGACGTCATCGCCCTGCTGGACGCGCTGAAGATCGACAAGGCCGTCTTCGGCGGCTACGACTGGGGCGGCCGGACCGTCGACATCATCGCCGCGCTGTGGCCGGAACGCTGCACGGCGATCGTCGCGGTGAGCGGGTACATCGTGACGAACCTGGCGGCGAACCAGAAGCCGCTGGCCCCGGCCGCCGAGCTCGGCTGGTGGTACCAGTACTACTTCGCGACCGAGCGCGGCCGCGCGGGCTACGCGGCCAACCGCCACGACTTCAACAAGCTGATCTGGAAGACGGCGTCGCCGGCCTGGCACTTCGACGACGCGACGTACGACCGCAGCGCGGCGGCGTTCGACAACCCGGACCACGTCGCCATCGTCATCCACAACTACCGCTGGCGCCTGAGCTTGGCGCCGGGCGAGCCGCAGTACGAGGCGTACGAACAGAAGCTGAACGCGGGAGCGACCATCGGCGTCCCGGCGATCACGATCGGCAGCGACTTCGACGGCGCGGCCAAGGACGGCAAGGCCTACCGCGCCAAGTTCACCGGCAAGTACGAACACCGCGTCTTCGACGGCATCGGCCACAACGTGCCGCAGGAAGCACCGCGCCCGTTCGCCCAGGCCGTCATCGACGCCACCCACCTGTGAGCGTCGTGAGTGGTAAGGCGGGTTCTAACCCGCCTCACCACTCACGACGGCGTCAGGCGACGGTCGCGTCGAGGGTGACCTCGATGTTGCCGCGCGTGGCCTTCGAGTACGGGCACACCTGGTGCGCGCCCTGGACGAGCTCGTCGGCCGTGGCCTGGTCGATGCCCGTCGCCTCCAGGTGCAGCACCGCGCTGAGCCGGAACTCGCCCGCCTCGGTGTCGTGGTGCAGCGTCACTTCGGCGACCACGGCGAGGTCGTTCAGCGGCACCTTCTTCGCCCCCGCGACCCGGCGCACGGCCCCGACGAAGCAGGACGCCCAGCCCGCCGCGAACAGCTGCTCCGGGTTGGTCCCGTCGCCCGCGCCGCCGAAGGCCTTGGGCACGGCGAGGGTGACGTCGAGTGCGCCGTCGTCGGAGGTGGCGCGGCCGCCGTTGCGGCCCTCCGCGGTGGACGTGGCGACGGCGGTGTAGGTCACTTCGGACATCGTGTTCCTTTCAGCGGGTGACTTCACCACGCTAGAAATTCCGAAGGACCCGCGGCGACCGTCGCCCGACGTCACCCGTGTACGTCACCGTGCTCCAGCCGCAGCCACCGGTCGATCCCGATCTCGGCGAGGAAGCGCTCGTCGTGGCTGACGACGACGAACGCGCCGCGGAACGCCGTCAGCGCGCTTTCCAGCTGCCCGGTGCTGACCAGGTCGAGGTTGTTCGTCGGCTCGTCCAGCAACAGCAGCTGCGGCGCCGGTTCGGCGAACAGGACGCAGGCGAGCGTGGCGCGCAGCCGTTCGCCGCCGGACAACACACCGACCGGCAGGTGCACCCGGGAGCCGCGGAACAGGAAGCGGGCCAGCAGGTTCATCCGCCGGTCGGCCGGCAGCGCCGGGGCGGCCGCCGCCAGGTTCTCGGCCACGCTGCGGTCGTCGTCCAGCAGGTCCAGGCGCTGCGAGAGGAAGGCGATCCGGCCGTCGGCGCGGGTGAGGGTGCCGCCGTCGGGCTCGAGATCGCCGTGGACCAGCCGCAGCAACGTCGACTTCCCGGCGCCGTTGGGGCCGGTGAGCGCGATCCGCTCGGGCCCGCGAATCGCCAGGTCGACGCCGTCGCCGAAGAGCCCGCGCACACGCAGGCCCTCGCCGAGGAAGAGCGTCCGCCCGGCCGGGACCTCGGTCTGCGGCAGCTGCAGGCTGATCTTCTGCTCGGTGCGCAGTTCGCGTTCGGCCTGGTCGAGCTTGGCCTTCGCGGCACCGACGCGGGCGGCGTGCGTGCCGTCCGCCTTGGCCGCCGACTCCTGCGCGTTGCGCTTCATCGTGCCGGCGAAGATCTTCGGCAGTCCGGCGTTGCCCAGGTTGCGCGACGCCGTGCTGGCCCGGCGGGCGGCGCGCTCGCGGGCCTGCTGCATCTCCCGCTTCTCGCGCTTGACCTCCTGCTCGGCGGTGCGGATGTTCTTCTCGGCGACCTCGCGCGCGGCTTTGACGGCCTCTTCGTAGGCGGTGAAGTTGCCGCCGTGGAACCGGATTTCGCCGCCGTGCAGCTCGGCGATCCGGTCCATCCGGTCGAGCAGCGCGCGGTCGTGGCTGACCACGAGCAGGCAGCCGGACCAGTCGTCGAGCACGGCGTGGAGCTTGTGGCGCGCCTCGGCGTCCAGGTTGTTGGTGGGTTCGTCGAGCAGCAGCACGTCCGGGCGTTTCAGCAGTTGCGCGGCGAGGCCCAGCGAGACGATCTGGCCGCCGCTGAGCGTGCTCAAGGTGCGTTCGAGCGTGAGGTCGGCCAGGCCGAGCCGGTCGAGCTGGGCGCGGGTGCGTTCCTCGACGTCCCAGTCGGTGCCGATGGTGGTGAAGTGCTCCTCGGCGACGTCCCCGGATTCGACGGCGGCGATGGCGCGCAGAACCGGGGCCACGCCGAGGATTTCGGCGACGGACGGTTCTCCGCTCAGCGGCAGGTCCTGCGGGAGGTAGCCGAGCACGCCGTCGGCGGTGACGCTCCCGGCGGAGGGCTGCAGGACGCCGGCGACGAGCTTGAGCAGCGTCGTCTTGCCGGAGCCGTTCGGGGCGACGAGACCGGTGCGGCCGCTCGGGAAGGTGGCGGACAGGCGGTCGAAGACGGGGGTGTCGTCCGGCCAGGAGAAGGACAGGCCGGACAGCACGATTTCGGACATGGCGAAGACCTCGATGGCGTGAAAGCGGAAAAGGGGACGTCGACGGCGGCCCGCACCGGCGGCACCGGGGGCCTGCGGACTCCGGGGCTACCCGGAGATGTCGACGTCACCTGCCACGACTGGTCTCCTCACGAACGGATCTTCCCGTCGAAGATAGCAGGGTTGTCCGTGCGGACCCCGGGTAACCGGCCCCGATGCGCATCGTGGTGACCGGAGCGACCGGCAACATCGGGACCGGGGTGGTCCGCGCGTTGGACGCGGACCCGCAGGTCGAGACCATCGTCGGGCTGGCCCGGCGCCCGGCGGAGGGCGTCGTCACGGCCGACGTCGAACGCGACGACCTCGTGCCGCACCTGCGCGGCGCCGACGCGGTCGTGCACCTGGCGTGGCTGTTCCAGCCCACCCGCCGTCCGGAACGGACGTGGCGCGCGAACGTCCTCGGCTCGATGCGGGTGTTCGAGGCGGCGGCCGCGGCGGGCGTGCCCAAGCTCGTCTACACGTCGTCGATCGGGGCGTACTCGCCGCGGAAGGACGACGAGCCGGTGACCGAAGACTGGCCGACGCACGGCTGGCCCGGCGCCGCGTACACCCGGGAAAAGGCTTATCTGGAGCGGTACCTGGACGCGTTCGAGGGCCGGCACCCGAAGCTGGACGTCGTCCGGATGCGGCCGGGGTTCGTCTTCCAGCGCAGTGCCGCGACCGAGCAGCGCCGGCTGTTCGCGGGGCCGTTCGTGCCGGGCTCGCTGGTGCGGCTACTACCGGTGGTGCCGGACATCCGCGGGCTGCGGTTCCAGATCGTGCACACCGACGACCTGGCCGACGCGGTCCGCCGCGCGGTCACGCGGCCGGTGCGCGGGGCGTTCAACATCGCTACGGGCCCGGTCGTGGACCCGCGGTTCGCGGCGGACCTGCTGGGCGCGCGCACGATCCCGATGCCGGCGGCGGCGGTGCGGGCCGCGGTGGAGGCGGCCTGGCGCGTGCACGCGATCCCGGCGTCACCGGGCCTGTTCGACGCGGTCATGCGGCTGCCGGTGATGAGCACGGCCCGCGCGGAGTCCGAACTGGACTGGCAGCCGGCCCGGGACGCCGCGGCCACGCTGAAGGATTTCCTCGCGGGACTGCGGGAGGGCGCGGGCGCGGAGACGGCCCCGCTGGCCCCGGACCGGCACCGGCTGCACGAGATCGCGACGGGCGTCGGCCGGAGGCCCTGAGGTCAGTGGCCCTGCTTGTCCGGCTCGGGGTATTGGCCGCGCGCCCGGTCGGCGGCCGCGGTGGCGATGCCGGCGGCGATCATCGCCACGCCCAGGCCGAGGTGCAGCCAGTCGTCGGCGTTGTCGATCGGCAGGAAGTTGGCCGGGCTGTCGTGGTCCATCGCCAGTCCGAACACCCACAGCAGGACGTAGATCCCGCCGCCGATCATCAGGAACGCGCGCGAACTGCCGTTGGCGCGCGCGGCGAGGACGCCGAGCACGCCGAACAGCAGGTGGACGAGGTTGTGCAGGACCGACACGGTGAACACGCCGAACAGCTGGGCGCCCGACTCGTGCCCGGCGAACTCCATGGCGGCGTAGTCCGCGGTGATCCCGGGGATGAACCCCAGGACGCCCACGAGCAGGAACGCGAGGCCGAACAGCAGGGCGGCGGTCCGGGCGGTGCTCCGCCGGGTTTTGACGTCCGTCATGGCGCCGGGCTACCCGGCGCCGGCTCCGGCAAACGCCTCAGGCGAGCTCGGCCGAGACGACGGACGGCAGCGCGCGCAGCCGGTCCAGCAGGGGTCCGGTCTCGTCGGCGGCCAGCAGGACGGCGCAGACCATGCTGCTTTCGCGGACGCCGTCCTTGACGTCGACGGACAGTTCGTGAACGGGCCGCCCACCGAGCGCACCGACCAGAGCGGGGACCTCATCGGCCCCGCCGACGAAGTAGGTGGCGATGCGCCGGCGCAGCAGCATGGCGGACCGGGGCGCGGGAACGGCGAAGGAAGTGGACATGGCGGATCTCCTGTGTGGAAGGAACGAGATCGGGGCCAGGTCCCGGAAAAAGGCGATCGCCGACTCAGCACGCCGGCAACCTGGGTTCAGCCGGCGCGCCGGGTTACGAGTCGCGGAAGCAACATCGGACGCAGCACGGCGACAGGCTAACACGACCCGGTCCCGGCCGGCAGCACGACCGAGCGGCATGGCCGGCCGGCGCGGCGGCAGCGCAACCGGGCGGCGTGGCCGGGCGCTACCGCGGTGGGTGGTGGTGCGGCGGGCGGTGCTGGGGCGGGCGGTGCCGGCGTGCGGCAGCGCAACCGGGCGGCGCGGCTGGGCGCTACCGCGGCGGGTGGTGCTGCGGCGGGCAGTGCTGCAGCGGCCGGCTGGCGCCCGGCAGCACAACCGGGCGGCGCGGCGGGGCATTGCCGCGGCGGGCAGTGGTGCGGCGGGTGGTGCCGGCGTGCGCAGCGCAACCGGGCGGCGTGGCCGGGCGCTACCGCGGCGGGTGGTGCCGGCGCGCGGCGGCACAATCGGGCGGCGTGGCCGGGCGCTACCGCGGTAGGCGGTGCTGCGGCGGGTGGTGCTGCGGCCGGCCGGCCGGCGCCCGGCGGCACAACCGGGCGGCGTGGCCGGGCGCTACGGCGGCAGGCGATGCCCCGGCGGGCGATGCCGCGGCGAGCGGTGCCGGCGCCCGGCACCACAACCGAGCGCCGCGGCCGGGCACTGCCGCGGCAGCCGCCGCCGCCGCGGCAGCCGCCGCAGCCGGCCGCCCGCTCGAGCGGGTCGTCAACTCGCCCGGATGATCCCCAGACCCAGCGGGGTGATCTCGTGGATCTGCGACTTCCCCGACCGGTTGCTGCTGATCAGCCCGCTCGCCCGCAGCACCGATGCATGCTGGCTCGCCGTCGCCGGGGAGATTCTCGTCAGGTCCGCCAGCTCGCTCGTGTTGCACCGGGTCGTCGCGATCGTCACCAGCACCCTCGCGCGCGTCTGGCCCAGCAGCGCCGCCAGGGATGGCCCCGGCTCCGCGTCGCTGTCGAACCTCGGGTGGCTGATCGAATACACCAGCGCCGGGGGCAGCAGCGGGTCCTTGTACGTCGTCGGCATGCCGTGGGCGAAGAAGGCCGGGATCAACCTGAGCCCGCGGCCGTTGAGGTGCAGTTCCTGGTCGATCGGGAAGCGCACCCGCAACACCGGCGGCGACCACGTCACCTCCGGGTGCAACGTCGACAGCAGCAGCTGCGGCCCGCCGCGGTCCAGGTTCGCCTGGAGCCGGTGGCGGTCGCGGGCCACCGAGCGGCGGACCGTCGCCCAGTCCGGGGCCACGCACTGGCGGTAGTAGTCGTGCAGCGCCGCGCCCAGGCGGCGGAGCTCACCCGTCTCGCCGTCGCCCACTCGGCGGAGCCAGGCCGGGACGTGGGTGCCCTGTGCCACCAGCTCGGCGACGTCGGTGGCCAGCACCGGCGCCGGCGTCTCGAGCACCGCCGTGATCCCGTCGCCGATCGTGCGGGTGCCCGCCGGGGTGAGGAAGTCCGGGCAGTACCCGTACGGCGGGACCGCGGACATCAGCAGCCGGCCGGACTGCGGGACCGCCGACCGCGAGCCCCGCCGCCAGCGGCCGAAGAACGGCTCACCCTCCGGCCGCCGGATGCGGTAGCTGCTCATCAGCAGCTCCCACATCGGGTCGGCGTCCTCGGCGATGGTGATCTTCGCCAGGTCCGCTTCCGTGAAGTGAATCTTCAACATCGACGCCGGCCTCCTTTCCCGGCCGAGGGTAACGGGCAGTGCCGGGACTCCGGACGGAGGTCGCGCGGCCGCCGGAAATTCACGCACCCGAGCCGGAATTCCACACGGTCTGGCGAGCCTTCTTCACTCTCCGCAAGGGTAAAAAGTCGCGTAGTGGCAGTTCACGCTGTGTGATTGGTGCGTACGGGGGAAACGAACGGCATTCCTTGACAACACCACGGCCACCGGAGTTACGTCGTCGGCTGAATTCCGCGGAAAAGGAACCGTAAATCGTTCTCGGGCCACCGGTACGAATCGAGCCACGCCACCGATGAAAGAAGACGAACCCTCGTCCCGTCGTTCCGTCACCTCCTGGAATCCGGGCAGCTGGCGGTTGCGCACCAAGATCTCCGTAGTGCTGTTGCTGCCGGTCCTGGTCGCCCTGCTGCTGGCGGGCGGCCGGGTGCAGGCCGAACTCGCCCGGGCCGGCGGGCTCAGCGCCGTCCGCGACCAAATGCCGGTCGTGCAAGGGATTTCCGAACTCGCCGGGCTCGTCGACGACGAGATGATCCACGACGGCGGTGCCGCCCAGACCGCCGCGGTCGACGAGAAAGCCGCCCTCGTCCGCCACGACGCCGCCTTTTCCCAGCTCAACCCGGAGTTGTCGCGATCATTGGAAGATCAGCTGGGGAAATTGGCCGAACTGCGGCAGCAGACCGGTTCGCCGGCCGCGAAAACCGCGGCTTACCACGACTTCGGCGTCTCGCTCAGCGAGGTGATCGGCGGAATCGCGGAGCAGGCGGGGAATGGTGATCTCGACGCGGTCGCGGCCAGCACCGAATCATTGGTGCAGCTGAGGACCAGTCTCGCCGATCAACAGGCGCTGGCCGGCCGGCCCGACGGCACCTCGGTGGCGGCTGCCGAACGCGCCGCGGCCGAAGAAGCCGTACTCACCGGACAGATCCGGCGGGCGCTGCCCGCCGGGGCGGCGGCCGCCCGGTTCGCCGCGGCGACCAGCCCCGGGGCCGGGGGCGCCGAGGCGAAGCGCACGATGCTCGGCACCATCCTCGCCGAGCAGGTGAAAACGCTTTCGGACGCGGTCGGCGCGCAGACCAACACCGCCCGGTCCGACGCGCTGCGCGACGCCGCGCTGGTGCTCGCCTCGCTGCTCGGCGCCCTCGCCATCGCCCTCGCCGTGGCCCGGTCGGTGGTCGCCCCGATCCGGCGGCTGCACGCCGCCGCGCTCGACACCGCGCAACGCCGCCTGCCCGGCACCATCGAACGCATCCGCGACGGCGAGGACGTCGACTGGCGGGCGACCGCGCCGATCCCGGTCGACTCCGAGGAGGAGATCGGGCAGCTCGCGCGGGCCTTCGACGACATGCACCGGCAGGCCGTGCGCCTGGCCGTCGGCGAGCAGGCCGAGATGCGGATCCAGGTCAGCGAGATGTTCATGACGCTGTCCCGGCGCAGCCAGTCGCTGGTGGAGCTGCAGCTGTCGGTGATCGAGGACCTCGAAGCCGACGAGCAGGACCCGCAGCGGCTGGCGGAGCTGTTCCAGATCGACCACATCGCCACCCGGCTGCGGCGCAACGGCGAAAACCTGCAGGTCCTGGCGGGCGGCAAGCCGGTGCGCCGTGACGTCGGCCCGGTCGCGACGGTCGAGCTGCTGCGGGCCGCGACGTCGGAGGTCAAGGACTACCAGCGCGTCTCGCTCGGCAACGCGCCGCGCGGGTCGGTGCAGTCCGAGGCCGCGGCGGACGTCGTGCACATCCTCGCCGAGCTGCTGGAGAACGCCATCCGGTCGTCGCCGCCGGAGGAGCAGGTCGTGCTCACCGCCGACCGGGGCTTCGACGGCGGCCTGCTGATCGAGGTGGTCGACGTCGGCCTCGGCATGACCCGCGAGGACCTCGAAGCGGCGAACGCCCGGCTGGCCGCCGGGGCCGCGGTCAGCCCGGAGACCACCCGCCGGATGGGCCTGTTCGTGGTGAGCAGGCTGGCCGCGTCGCACGGGATCACCGTCCGGCTGCGGCCCACGACCACCCGGACGGCCAGCGCCGGCATCACCGCCAGCGTGCACGTCCCGGGCGTGCTGATCCTGGTCGACCTGCCGCCGCGGGCGCTCCCGCCCACCCCGGCCCCGGCGGTCAACGGCTCGGTCAACGGCACCGCCCGCCACGAGCCCGAACCGCGGTGGCCCGCCGAAGAACCGCCGCCGGTGGCCGACCCGCCGACGCCGATCTTCGACCAGATGCTGTCGCACTGGTTCGCCGAAAGCACCCCGGCGACGCCCGGTGCCTGGGCGACCCCGGCCGACCAGGTCCGCCAGGCCGCGGAAGCTGCGGTCGGCACCCTCGACGACGCCGAATTCACCGACTCGGGACTGCCGGCCCGGACACCCGGTGCGCAGCTCGCGCCCGGCTCGGTCACCCCGCGCGCACCGCAGCAGGCGGACCCGTCGTTCCGCGACCCGGCCGCGGTGCGCAACAACCTTTCCCGGCACTACAGCGGCATGCGCGCGGCCCGGCACCGGGTCGCGGGCGAGCCCGAGGCGGAGCGGCGATGAGCACCCGGCAGGAAGGAGCGGAAGTGGCCGAGAGGTCCCGGAACTGGCTGGTCTCGGCGTTCACGCAGGAGGTGCCCGGCGTCGCGCACGCCGCGCTGGTCTCGGCGGACGGGCTGCTCGTGGCGGCGAACGACACCCTGCCGCGCGACCGCGCCGACCAGCTTTCGGCGATCGCGTCCGGCCTCTCCAGCCTCGCGCTCGGCACCGCCGACCTGTTCACCGCGGGCCGGGTGGTGCAGTCGGTGATCGAGATGGAGCAGGGCTTCCTGCTGCTGATGAACGTCGGCGACGGCTCGAACCTGGTGGTGCTGGCCAACCCGGGCTGCGACATCGGGCTGGTGGGCTACGAGATGACGCTGCTGGTGGACCGGGTCGGGAAGGTGGTCGAGACCCCGGCTCGGCCCGCGGCCGCCCCGGGGGCGGCCCGGTGACCGAAGGCCGGCGACGCGAGGGCGGGCGGCACGCGGCGTCGCTGGCCCGCCCCTACGCCTGGACCGCCGGCCGCACCCGGCCGACGGTCGACCTGGCGGTGGAAGCCCTCGTGGAAACGACCGCGGAGGGCCGGACGGCGCCCTTCAGCCCGACCAACCCCCTGGCCGTGGTGACGCAGTTCTGCCTGCACCAGCGGTCGGTGGCCGAGGTCGGCGCCCACCTGGGCGTGCCGCTCGGCGTGGCCAGGGTGCTCATCGGCGACCTGCTGATCGCCGGCCAGGTGTCGATCCGCGACACGCTCACCGCGGACGCCTCCTGGGACGAACGGAACGACCTGCTCGAAAGGGTCCTCAGTGGACTACGTGCGCTCTGAAAGTGTTTCCCGGAACGGTCTCGCCAAGGGCCGGATCACCTCGGCGAAGATCGTCGTGGCCGGCGGGTTCGGGGCCGGCAAGACGACGTTCGTCGGTGCCGTCTCGGAAATCGACCCGCTGCGGACCGAAGCCCTCATGACGTCCGCGGCCGTCGGCGTCGACCGGACCGAAGCGGTGCCGGGGAAGTTCGCCACCACGGTCGCGATGGACTTCGGCCGGCTCACCCTCGCCGAGGACCTGGTGCTCTACGTCTTCGGCACGCCGGGCCAGCACCGGTTCTGGTTCATGTGGGACGACCTCGTCTGCGGTGCGGTGGCGGCGATCGTCCTGGTCGACACGCGCCGGCTGGCGGACTGCTTCGCCTCGATCGACTTCTTCGAATCGCGCGGCCTGCCGTTCCTGGTCGCGATCAACCAGTTCCAGGACACCCGCCAGCACGGGCCCGAGCAGGTGCGCGAGGCCCTCAAGATCCCGGCCGCGGTGGAAGTCGTCACCTGCGACGCGCGGTCACCGGAGTCGACGAAGCAGACCCTCATCGCCGCGGCCGAGCACGCGCTCGCCGAACACCACGCCCCCAAGTCACGGAAAGCCTGAAGGAGCCCGGCAATGCCCATGGACCACGAAGACTTCGCGATGGGCAACTGGCTCGTCGTGCTCGCCTACCTGACGTCGGTGGTGGGCTGCGCCCTCGGCCTCGCCTGCACGCTGCAGGCGAGGTCCACCGACAGCCCGCGCTCCCGGCTGACCTGGCTGGTGCTCGCGGCGGTGTCCATCGGCGGGGTCGGCATCTGGGTCATGCACTTCATCGCCATGCTCGGGTTCTCCACGCCCGGCCTGCCGGTGCGCTACGACATCCTGCGCACGGCGCTGTCGGCGCTCCTGTCGGTGGCGGCGGTGTTCTGCGGGCTGCTGGTGTTCGGCGTCCGCAACCGGTTCGCCTGGAAGCGGCTGCTGCTCGGCGGCCTGCTGACCGGGCTCGCGGTGGCCGTCATGCACTACACGGGGATGTGGGCGGTGCAGGTCAAGGGCTCGATCGGCTACGACCCGACGCTGGTGGTGCTGTCGGTGGTGATCGCGGTCGTCGCGGCCACGGCGGCGCTGTGGTTCACGGTCGGGCTGGACAAGCTCCTGCCCCGGCTGGCGGCAGGCCTGGTGATGGGCGCGGCGGTGACGGGCATGCACTACACGGGCATGGCGGCGGTGCGCCTGCACCTGGACCCGGGAGCGCCCGACCCGGCCGGCACGGAGGTGTTCTCGTTCCTGTTCCCGGTGTTCGTCCTGGCGGCGCTGGCGATGGCGGTCCCGATCTGCGCGGTCCTGATGGCGACGTCGAGCTCGGAGGCGCCCCGGCACACGACGGTCGCGTCCTAGTCCCTCGCCACCGGGAACCGGTCGGCGCTGAAGTGGACGAGGATCGCCGTCGCCGAGGCGCACACGAGGTCGCCGGCCTTGACTTCGCCGGTGGCGTGCAGCTTGCGCCCGTCCCGGCGGACGAGCCGGCCTTCGACAGTGAGCGGAACCGCGTACGGCGTCCCGTGGTGGTAGTCGACGGTCAGGGAAGCCGTCATCCCCGGGAACCCGGCCGCGGCGGTGGCCCGCCCGAGCACGTGGTCCAGCACGGCGGCGACCCACCCGCCGTGCACGCGCCCGGGAGGCCCTTCGTGCGCGGCACCGAGGAGAACGTCGGCGCACACCGACTCCGGTCCGACCCGCACCCATGAAAGCGGCGGGGCCAGGGGATTCCCGGGCCCTTCGAGGGGGTTGTTGATGCTCAGGTGACCCCCACCGTCGAGGGCGGCGAGCAGGAGGGGTTTCGCACCACCGGCGGCCCGCAGCGCCGCGGTGACGGCCTCGACCCGGCTCGCGGCGGCGGCGAGATCGGCCTCGTCGTCGCGGACGCAGACGGAGGCCTCGATCAGCTCGCGGATCCGGTCGCCGAGCAGGGCCCGCCCCGGGGGTACGCCGTCGACGACCGGGAATGGGTTTTCGGACATCGCGCTCCCCGGGGCAGGAACTAGAACACGTTTCAGCTTAGCAGCCAGGCCGGGTGGCGGGCGGCGGTTTCGGGCCGCGGGTCACCAGGTCGGCCGGGCCGTGACACCGCCGTCGACGACCAGGTCGTGGCCGGTGATCCAGGACGCCAGCGGGGAGGCCAGGAACACGCACGCGTTGCCGACGTCGGCCGGTGTCCCCAACCGGCCCAGCGGGGCCGCGCGGTGCCAGCGTTCGACCCCCTCCGGCCAGTCCTCGGTCAGCCCGGGCCGCGTAATCAGCCCCGGCGACACCGTGTTGACCCGGATCCCGCGCGGCCCGTACTCCAGCGCCGCGCCGCGGGCGTGCAGCACCAGGGCGGCCTTGGCCGCGCTGTAGTGGACGTGCCCGGGCGCCGGCTGCCGGGCCTCGATCGAGGCGATGTGCGTGACGCTCCCGCCGTCGCCCATCAGCCGGGCCGCGGCCTGGGTGCAGGAGAACGCGCTGGTCAGCGTGCTGTCCAGCATCGCCCGCCAGCTGTCCGCGGTCAGCTCGCCGAGGGCCTCGACCGGCTGGATCCCGGCGTTGTTGACCAGCGCGTCGAGGCCGCCGCCCCAGTCCGCGACGGTGTCGAGCAGGGTGTGGCAGGCGTGGTCGTCGGTGAGCTCGGCGGCGAACGCGCGGGCCCGGCCGCCCGCGGCTTCGATCGCCGCGACGACGTCGTCGGCCGCGCCGGGACGGCGGTGGTGCACCGCGACGGCCGCGCCCGCCTCGGCGAACCGGAGCGCGATCCCGCGGCCGATCACCCCGGAAGCACCGGTGACGCAGGCGATCGTGCCGGACAGGTCGGGCAGGGAAGTCACCGCGCCGAGCGTAGCTGTGCGGCCCGGTCCGTCGTAAGTTGTGGGACATGGCCAAGACCCGGAAGTTCGCCGAACTGCTGCAGACGCAGATCGGCCGCGAGTTCACCGCCGCCCAGCAGTACATCGCCCTGGCCGTCTGGTTCGACGCCCGCGATCTGCCGCGGCTGGCCAAGCGCTTCTACCGGCAGGCGATCGAGGAACGCAACCACGCGCTGGCGATGGTCCGCTACCTGCTCGACCGCGACGAGCCGGTGGCCATCCCGGGCAGCGGCGACGTGCGGAACGACTTCTCGAGCGTGCACGAAGCGATCGAGCTGGCCTTGACGCAGCAACGCGCGGTCACCGCCGACATCGAGGCGATGGCGAAGGCCGCGCGGCTGGAGGAGGACTACCTCGGCGAGCAGTTCGTGCACTGGTTCCTCAAGGAGCAGGTGGAGGAGGTGGCCCAGATGTCGACGCTGCTCACCGTGGTCGAACGGGCCGGCGGCAACCTCTTCGAGGTGGAGGACCACCTGTTCCGCGAGTCGGCGACCGGGGTGGCCGACGCCCCGGACATGCCGCCGGTGGCGGGCGGGAAGCTCTGAGGGTGGGCCGGGCGGCGCCTCGGCCCACCAGTGCCCGACCCGCTCCGGTGACCAGCCGCGCTCGGCGGTGAACGTCGACGTTGCCTGGCGGACCAGGGCGATGAGGTCGCCCGCGCGCTCGACCAGGCGCCGGTCGAAGGCGGCCATCGCCGCCGGCTGGGCGGCGGGTACCGAGGTGGCCTCCAGCTCGTCGAGCGGGCGAGGGAGGGCGGCGGTCAGGTCCGCCGCGTCGGCGAGGGGCCGGACCAGGCCGGCCTTGTTCTGGTACGCCGCGTAGACGGCCGGGACCGGGACCCCGGCTTCCCGCGGCGGTGGCGCAGTCCGGGCTCTCCGCCGGCCGGCCGAGACTGTCCACAATGGAATAAAGCCGGCCGTTGTCAGTGGGCGGTGTGCGGGTTTAAGCTGGCGGCAACAATAGAATGTTATCGCTAACAGGATAGCGAAAGTTTCGAGAATTCGTCGAATTGCCGCCCGGCGGCGAAAGTTTCGGCCACGGCGAAACGATGCGCTCCGGCAACGAATCTGCACCCACCCGACCCGTTGAAAGGATGGCGATGAAAAGGTTCCTGGCCGCCGCCGCGGCCTTGGCGATCGCGTTCACCGGACTGACCGGGATCGCCCACGCGGAATCGAACGGCGGCGTGCGGATCATGCCGCTGGGCGATTCGATCACCTACGGCACCGGCGTGCCCGGCGGGTACCGGATCGGCCTCTGGCAACGCCTCGCCGCCGGCCGGTACACCAACGACTTCGTCGGCTCGCAGTTCAACGGCCCCGGCAGCCTCTGGGACCACGACCACGAAGGCCACCCTGGCTGGCGCATCGACCAGATCGACGCGAACATCACCGGCTGGCTGCGCACCTACAACCCGCGCTCGGTGCTGCTGCACATCGGCACCAACGACGTGCTGCAGAACTACAACGTCGCGGGCGCGCCCGGCCGGCTGTCCACGCTGCTCGACCACGTCACCGCCACCGCACCCGGCGCCGACGTCTTCGTCGCCCAGCTCATCCCGATCGGGTGGGCGAGCGGGGACGCCGCCGTGCGGACGTTCAACAACGCGCTGCCCGGCATCGTGCAGAGCAAGGTGAACGCGGGCAAGCGGGTGCACCTGGTCGACCTGCACAGCGCGGTGTCCACCGCCGATCTCCCCGACGGCGTCCACCCGAACGCCGGCGGCTACGACAAGATGGCGGCCGTCTGGTACAACGCGCTGCGGTCGGTCCCGGGCAGCATCGGCAACCCGAGGGCCGCGGTGGCCACCGAGGCACTGGCCGCGGCGACCCTCGGGTCGGCGGCCGCCGCGAAGGGCAAGACGAGATGAAGCGGGACGCCCCCGAGTCTTCGGTGCAGCGTAAGGGAGATCGATGATGAAACGCATGCTCGGCGTCTTGCTGGCCCTGGTGGTCATGGTCACCGGCCTGGCCGCGCCCGCCCAGGCGGCCGCGCTGACCAGGGTGACCAACTTCGGCACCAACCCGACCAACCTGAACATGTACGTCTACGTCCCCGACCGGGTCGCGGCCAAGCCGGCGCTGCTGGTGCTGGTGCACTACTGCGGCGGCTCGGCGAGCTCGGTCTTCGGCTGGAACGGCAAGGACTACGTCACCGCGGCCGACCGCTACGGGTACGTGATGGTGCTGCCGGAAGCCACCCGCAGCGAGAAGTGCTTCGACGTCTCGACGCCGAAAGCGCTGAAGCGCAACGGTGGCGGGGACTCGACCGGGATCATGTCCATGGTCGCCTGGGCCAAGTCCCGCTACAACGTCGATCCGGCGCGGGTCGTCGTCAGCGGGTTCTCCTCCGGGGCGATGATGACGAACGTGCTGGCCGCCCAGTACCCCGACGTGTTCGCCGCGGGTTCGGCGTTCTCCGGCGTGCCCGCCGGGTGTTTCGCGACGACGAACGGCTCGTTGTGGAACAGCACCTGCTCCGGCGGGCAGTCGATCAAGACCGCGCAGCAGTGGGGTGACACGGCCCGGGCGATGTACCCCGGCTACACCGGGCGCTACCCGCGGATGCAGCTGTGGCACGGCACCACCGACACGACGTTGTCGTACCCGAACTTCGGGGAAGAGCTCAAGCAGTGGACCAACCTGAACGGGCTGGGCCAGACCCCGGCGTTCACCGACCACCCGCAGTCCTCGTGGACGCGCACCCGGTACGGCAACACCGGCACGCAGGCCACGGTGGAAGGGGTCAGCGTCGCCGGTGTCGGGCACCAGCTGCCGATGACCGGCCAGCTGGCGTACGCGATTTCGTTCCTCGGCCTCGACCACTGACGAGCGGCGGAGGCGGCACCCCCAGTGCCGCCTCCGCCGGTCTCAGCGGCAGAAGGAGACTTCCGGATACCCGGGCCGGTCGAGGATCGGCTGGGGCTTGCCGCGCAGGTGCTGGTCGAAGAACGCGTTCACGTACGCCCGGGTGATCTCGCTCGCCCGCGCCGCCGCGTTCGGGCCGTCGACGGGGACGCCCAGCTCCTCGCCCAGCAGCCCGACGTCGGTGAAGGACGCGTGCTGCGTGCCCGCCACCTCGATCCAGCGCTTCCACCCGGTCATCTGCGCGTAGTCCCGTTCCCAGTCCGTGTTGCCCGGCGCGCACTTCGGCACCTGCTCGTGGTTGACGAACATGAACGGCCGCGACAGCCCCGGTGCGGTCAGCGGGACCTTGGTGGACCCGTCGATGTCGATCCCGGCCTTGATCCGGTTGTCGGCGACCATCGCGGGGATGGTGCTCGCGCCGCCCACGGAGTGCCCGGCCATTCCGATCCGCGCCGGGTCGACCAGGCCCGGCCGGGAGCGGAGCAGCGAGTCCAGCACGAACGAGACGTCGGCGGCCCGGCCCCGTTCCAGCTTCTGCCAGAACGCGTCGTTGTCGTGCGGCACTTCGCAGGAGGCGCACCCGGCGAACCGCCCGTCGGGGAAGCTCTGGCCGGTGTTCTCGTAGGTGTGGCCGACCACGGCGACGGCGTACCCGTGGCTCGCCAGGTCCTCGGCGAGTGCGCTCAACGTGGCGCGGGGTTTGGTGTAGCCGGGCGACAGCACGACCAGCGGCAGTCCGCGGCCCGCCGGCCGGGCGTCGGTGACGGAGTTCGTCACCATCCCGGTGAGCGTGCCGGACGGCAGGCCACTGCCCTGCAGCAGCGCCGCCGACTCCGCCGGGGTCAGGTACGGCGTCTTCGGGCCCTTCGCCGAGGCGGCCGGGTAGAAGAGCGAGACCATCAGTTCCCGGTAGGGGACCGAAGGCACCCACGGGTCGGGGCGCGAAGTGTCCTTCAGGTACACCGCCGTGCTGCCCACCGGCTTGTCCCCGGTCGGGGCGGGCAGGTACGGCGTCGACGTCCGGGCGAACACCACTTCCGGGTACCGGCCGGACGGCTGGTCCAGCAGCGGCTGCGGCTTGCCACGCAGGTGCTGGTCGAAGAACGCCCGGACGTACGCCGCGGTGATGGCCTGACCGCGCACTGCCGGCGTGGTCGCGCCGAAGTCGAGGCCCAGCTGCTCGCCCACCAGGCCGATGTCGGTGAACGACGGGTGCACCACGCCGGCCACGGTGAGCCAGCGCTTCCAGCCCTTCAGCTGCTTCCAGTCGTCGTCCCAGGTACCGGATTCGACGCCGGTGCCGGGGGCGTAGAGGCTCTGGCGGCCGAAGAACAGGAACGGCCGGTCGAGGCCCGGGGCGAGCAGCGGATCGTTCTGCGTGCCGTCGATGTCGATCCCGGCCTTGATCCGGGGGTCGGTCACCATCGCGTTGACCGTGCTCGTACCGCCGACGGAGTGCCCGGCCATCCCGATCCGGGCGCCGTCGAACAGCGGCGCCCACTTCGAGTGCGCCAGCGAGTCCAAGACGAACGACACGTCCTTCGCCCGGCCGCGCTGCAGCTTCTGCCAGAACTCGGGATTGTAGTTGCCGCAGGCCGCGCAGCCGGTGACCCGGCCGTCCGGGAAGGTGGTGGCCACGTTCTCGTAGGTGTGGTCGACCAGGACGACCAGGTAGCCGTGGCTGGCCAGGTCTTCCGACAGCGAGGTCAGCTCGGCGCGGGGCCGCTTGAAGCCGGGGGACAGGACGACGGCCGGCAGAGCGCGCCCGGCCGTCTTCGCGTCGACGACGGCGTCGGTGTGCACCGTCGTGAGCACCGACGGCGGGATGCCCTCGATGCCGGCTTCGTCGAAGACGGCCTTCGCCTCGGCCTCGGACATGAACTGCTTCTTCGGCCCGGATGCGGAAGCCGCCGGGTAGAAGAGGGAAACCATCAGTTCGCGGTAGGGCACCGACGGCACCCACGGATCGGGCCGCGAAGTGTCCTTCAGGTGCAGGGCGGTGGTGCCGACCGGCCGGTCGCCGGTCGGTTTCGCCAGCGTGAGGGCCGGGTCCGCCGACGCGGACGGCGAGGTCAGCGTGAGGGTGAGGGCAGTGCCGGCCACAAGACTCTTGATTCTCATCCGATGAAGGTCACTTCCGGGTAAGCGGGCGAGGGCGCGGCGAGCAGCGGCTGCGGGCGGCAGCGCAGGTGCTGGTCGAAGAAAGCGCTTACGTAGTTCCGGGTGACGGTCAGCGCGCGGTAGGGGTCGATCGAGTCGCCGATGTCGACGCCCAGCTGCTCGGCGAGCACGCCGAGGTCGGTGAACGACGAGTGGACCGTGCCGGAGACCATGATCCAGCGCTTCCAGCCGGTCAGGTGCGTCCAGTCCGTTTCCCAGTCGTCGTACGGGCCCTTCGTGCCGGGGACGTAGCCCTCCGTGCGGCCGACGAACATGAACGGCCGGGACAGCCCGGACGCCGGGATCGGGACGTGGACGCTGCCGTCGAGGTCGGCGCCGGCGCGGATCCGGGGGTCGGCGAGCATCGCCTGGGTGGTGATCGCGCCGCCCGCGGAGTGCCCGGTCATCCCGATCCGCTGCGGGTCGATCAGCGCGCCCAGCTTCGAGCGCAGCAGCTGGTCGAGCACGAACGACGTGTCCTTCGACCGGACCTGCGCGAACTTCTCCCAGAACCCGTCCTGTTCGTCGAATTCGCAGGCGGCGCAGCCGGTGACGTGCCCGTCGGGGAACGTCGTGGCGCGGTTTTCGTAGGTGTGGTCGATCGCCGCGACGGCGTACCCGTGGCTGGCCAGCTCCTCGGCCAGCGCGGTGAGCGTCGCCCGCGGCTGGGTCCAGCCCGGGGACAGCACGACCAGCGGCAGGCTGTGCCACCGCCCGGCCGGCCTCGCGTCGACGGCGGCGTTGGTCCGGACGGTGCTGAGGATGTCCAGGGGCAGGCCCGGGATGTTCTCCCGTTCGAGGTTGCGTTCCGACTCGAGCGGGGTCATGTACGGCTTCTTCGGACCGTTCGCCGAGGTCGCCGGGTAGAAGACGGAGACCATCAGCTCCCGGTAGGGCACCGACGGCACCCACGGGTCGGGCCGTGAAGTGTCCTTCAAGGACAGTGTGGTGACACCGACGGGCGAGTGGCCGGTCGGGGCGGGCAGGTAGGGCGTCGTGGCCGCCGAGGCGGGCGCCGCGGACAGCGTGAGGGTGAGTGCGGTGGCTACCGCGAGAGTGCGCATGATTCCCCCAGTCGGAATCGTCAGGACAGGTGGCGGAGACGGCGGAAGCAGAACCAGGTCAGCAGGGCGGTCATGGCGAGGTAGAGCGCCAGCTCGAGCCACTGCAGCGGCCAGAAGCGGGACCCGGGCTGGTAGGTCACGCGCTGCTGGTAGCCGTGCGCGCCCAGCTGGCCCATGCACGTTTCCATGGAGCCCTGCGGCGGCGGGCCCGCACCCGGCCGCGGCGCGCAGGCCTGGACGAACTCCGGCAGCGGGTCGGCCACGTTCCCGGCCGGGTCCAGGGTTTCGTTCGCCAGCTCCCACGCCCCGGCCGGCTTCCGCACGCCGATCTCCAGGATCCCGTGGGTGTCGTCGCCGCTGATGTTCGTGATGTTCTCCCCGGTGATCGCGACCACCTCGGTCTGCGGCGGCAGCAGGTACGGGCGCACGAACAATGGGACCAGCAGCAGCACGGCGGCGAGCGTGGCGAGGGTGACGGCCATGGCGGCCACGGTCCGCTTCAACAGCATCCCGACCGCGACGCCGAGCGCGAGCGCGAAGGCCGCGTAGCCGATCGGGGCGATCCCGCGGGCACCGAACACCACCGGCGCGATGCGCGACAGCATGCCGCGGTCGGTCTGCTGCGCGGAGAGCGCGTCGATCGGGCTCGCCCACCACGACACCGCCACGCTGAGCACCGCGGCGGCGAGCATCGCGGCGAGCAGGCCGAACCCGAGCTTGGTCGTGAGCCACCGCTTGCGCGTGACGGTCTGGTTCCAGACGAGGCTGTGCGTGCCGGTTTCCAGCTCGCGGGTGATCATCGGGACGCCCCAGAAGACGCCGATCACCGCGGGCAGCAGGTACAGCGCCAGGACGGTCCCGCTGAAGAGGACGTCCTCGTCGGAGAAGTCCGTGCGCCCCACCAGGCCGGGGCCGGTGACCGCGAGCACGACGGCGATCGCGACCAGGCCCGCCAGCACGGACAACGCGGGCATGCGGAACTGGCGCCAGGTCAGCCAGGTCATCGGAGGACCTCCAGGGCGGGACGGGCGGCGGTGGGGTTGCTCATGTACTCGAGGACCAGGTCCTCCAGGCCGATCTGCCCGACCGTCCACGCGGGGTCGAGGATCGGGGCCTCGGTGCGGACGAGCACGGTGGTCTGGCGGTCGGTGTGCGTCGCGGAGACGACGTGCTGGTCCGCCGGCAGCGTGTCGAGGTCGCGGCGCGGCCCGGAGAGCCGGTGGTGCGTGGCGAGCAGCGTCTCCACCTCGCCGATCACCCGGACCTGCGAGGCCACCAGCACGACGAGGTGGTCGCAGACCCGTTCGAGGTCGTTGACCAGGTGCGAGGACATGATGACCGACAACCCGTGCTCGGCGACGGCTTCCATGAGGTCCTGCAGGAACTCGCGGCGGGCCAACGGGTCCAGTGCCGCGACCGGCTCGTCGAGCAGCAGGAGCTCGGGACGTTTGGCGATGCCGAGCGTGAGCGCCAGCTGGGCGCGCTGGCCGCCGGAGAGCTTGCCGGCGTGCTGCTTGGGGTCCAGCCCGAGCCGTTCGATCCGCTTTTCCGCGAGCGAGGCGTCCCAGCCGGGGTTGAGGTGGGCGCCGAGCCGGAGGTGCTCCTCGATGGACAGTCCACTGTAGACGGGCGTGTTCTGGGCGACGTACCCGACCTTGGCCAGCTGCTCCGGGCCGCTGCCGGGCACCCCGCCGCACACCTCGATGGTGCCGGTCGTCGGCTCCAGCATGCCGGCCGCGATGTTGAGCAGCGTCGACTTGCCGGCCCCGTTCGGGCCGACGAGCCCGGTGACGTGGCCGGCCTCGATCTCCAGCGTGCAGCCGGTGAGCGCGTGCTTGCGCTGGTACTTCTTGCCCAGTCCCTGGGCGCGCAGGACGGTCACGCTATTCCCTCTCTGGCGGAGTCGCGAAACGTGGACATCAGCAGGGCCTCGATGCTCTCTTCGTCGAGGCCGGCCTTGCGGGCCTTCCCCAGCCAGCGGCGCAGGTCCTGCCGCAACGGCCCGAGCACGGCGAACGAGGCGCCGTTCAGGCTCCCGGTGACGAAGGTGCCGACGCCGGGGCGGGCCGAGACCAGGCCGTCGTGCTCCAGTTCGCGGTAGGCCTTCAGCACGGTGTTCGGGTTGATCGCGAGGCTCGCGACCACGTCCTTGACCTTCGGGAGCTGGTCTCCCTCGGACAGAAGGCCGAGGCGCAGGGCGTGCCGCACCTGCTGGACCAGCTGCTGGTACGGCGACAGGCCGGACCTCGTGTCCAGGTGGAACTCGATCATCGGCAACTCCATTTATCTAGTTGCCTAGCACTATAGCTAAGCAGGGTGATGGTGGCCAGTGGGGCGGTCGCTGGGCGGGGAGCGATGCCGCGAATGACTCATTCGGGACGTCGGAGGTCGCGAATGAGTCATTCGCGACGTCGGGGGCCGCCCGGCTGCCGGTGATCTTTTTCGGCGGCGGGAGCCAACCTTGCCGCGGCTGTGGCGTCTGTGGTGGTGATCGTTTCCCCTCTCGAGAGGACTTCTTTCGTGCGTCGAATTTCTGGGGGAGGCATCGTGCGCGGCGTGGTCGTCGCGCTCGGTGTCTCGATGGCCGTCTCGGCGGGACCGGCGGTGGCGTCCGCCGCACCGGTGTCGATCGACAAGGTGCCCACGCCGCAGCTGAGCTGGACCGACTGCGCCGACGGCTTCCAGTGCGGCAAGGCTTCCGTGCCGCTGGACTACGACCGCCCGTCCGGCGCGAAGATCGACCTCGCGCTCATCAAGCTGCCCGCCACCGATCCCGCGCACCGGATCGGTTCGCTGTTCGTCAACTTCGGCGGCCCCGGCGCGTCCGGCCTGCAGCGGCTGCGGGAGCGCGGCAAGTGGCCGTGGCTGTTCTCCGACGAACTGCGCGCCCGGTTCGACCTGGTCTCGTGGGACCCGCGCGGGATCGCCAACAGCACGGCGGTCCGGTGCTTCGACACCGAGGCCGAGCAGCAGGACTTCTTCGGCTCGTTCCCGGAAATGCCGGGCGACCCGAGCGGCAACACGGCCTTCTACGCCAAGTCGAAGGAGCTCGCCGACCGCTGCTCGGCGAAGGCGGGCCCGATCCTCGAGCACGTCTCGACCGCCAACACGGCCCGTGACCTGGAGCTGCTGCGCCGCGCGGTCGGCGACCCGAAGCTGAACTACCACGGCATTTCCTACGGGACGCAGCTCGGGGCGACCTACGCGAACCTGTTCCCGAACCGGATCCGGGCCATGGTGTTCGACGGCACCATGGACTTCGCCGGCAACTCGACCGGCCAGAACGGCAACGGCAAGAGCGTCCCGCTCGACACCCGGCAGGACGTCGCGACCGGCATCGCGCAGACCTTCGAGCAGTTCCTGAGGCTGTGCACGGAAGCCGGCCCGAAGTGCGCGTTCTCTTCGGGTGACCCGAAGGCGAAGTGGGCGGCGCTGACCGCGCGCGCCAAGCAGGCTCCCATCATCAGCGACGGCGAGACCTGGACGTACTCGGGCATCATCAACGCGGCCGCCGACCTGTCCGACTCGCGGGGCTGGCCGGACATCGCCGCGTTGCTGCAGCGGCTTTACGACGCTCCGGCCACGCCGGCCCTGCGCACCGCGGCTGTCAAGGGCGAGCAGTACGTTTCGAACCGGACCGAAGCGTTCAACGCCATCCAGTGCTCCGACAGCGACGTGCCGACCGACCCGGCGGTCTACAGCCGGTACGCCGAGTCGGAAGACCAGCGCGTGCCGTACTTCGGGCGGATCGCGGTGCTGGACATGATGAGCTGCGCGTTCTGGAAGGCGAAGGACACCGACCGCTACACCGGCCCGTGGAACCGCCCGACGTCGGCGGAGATCCTCGTGCTGAACAACCGCTACGACCCGTCCACCCCGCTGCACGGCGCCCGCGACGGCGCCGCGGAACTGGCGCGGGCGCGCGTGTTCGTGACCGAAGGCTACGGCCACTCCTCGATGTACGTGCCGAGCACGTGCACCGAGAAGGTCAAGCGGGACTACCTGATCTCGGGGACCTTCCCCGCGGCGGGCAAGACCTGCGCGATCGACGCCAGCCCCTTCGCGGGCTGATCTCCCTCACGGCGGGCCGCACCGGCAGCGGTGCGGCCCGCCGCCACGAAGGCGTCTCGCGGGTGCTGCACCGAGGCCAGGCTGAGGATGTCGCGGCCGAACAGCGTCTGCGTCAGCCACACCGCGAGCACCCGGATCTTGCGTTCCCAGGTGGGCACGGCGAGCACGTGGTAGCCGCGGTGCATCAGCCACGCCGGGAGTCCTTTGAGGACGATCCGCCGGTACTGGAAGATCCCGCGGCCCAGGCCGAGCGTCGCGATCGCGCCGAGGCTGTGGTGCACGTACGGCTTCGGTTCCCGGCCGCGCAGCGTCGCGATGATGTTGCGGGCCAGCAGCTTTCCCTGCCGGTAGGCGTGCTGCGCGTTGGGCACGGTCCGCGCGCCCGGGACCGGCGAGGCCAGGTCGGGCACCGCGGCGTCGTCCCCGGCCGCCCAGGCGTCGGTCACGCCCTCGATCCGCAGATCCGGCCGCACGACGAGGTAGCCGCGCTCGTCGACGGGAAGGTCGGTGTGCCGGCCGACGACCGGGTTGGCGCCGTTGCCGGCGGTCCAGACGATCAGCTCCGAGTCGAACTCCTCGCCGGTCGAGAGCGTCACGTGGCCGTGCTCCGCCGACGTCACCAGGGTGTCCAGGTGGACGCGGCCGCCGCGGCGTTCCAGCTCCCGCACGACCCAGCGCCCCGGCCGGTCCGTGACCTCGGGCAGGATCCGGCCCGACGCCTCGACGAGGTGGAAGCGCAGTTCGTCGCGGTGCAGTTCGGGGTAGCGCTTGAGCAAGGCGGTCGCGAGCGACAGCAGTTCGCCGAAGCCCTCGACGCCCGAGAAGCCACCGCCGACGAAGGTGACGGTGAGCAGCTTCCGCCGCTGCGGCCCGGCCGGCAGGGCGGCGGCCCGGTCGAAGGCGGTGAGCAGCCGGTCCCGGATGGCGACGGCCTCTTCGACGTGCTTGAGGCCGATGGCCTGGTCGGCGATGCCCGGCACGGGCAGGGTGCGCGTGACGGCCCCGGCGGTCACGACGATGGTGTCGTAGCCCAGTTCGCGGGGATCGCCGTCGGCCGGCCGCACGGTGACGACGCGGTGGGCGTGGTCGATGGCGGTCACCTTCCCGGCGACGAGCCGGGTGCGCTTCAGGTGCCGCCGCAGCGACACGGCGGCGTGCCGCGCCTCGACCGAGCCGGCCACGACCTCGGGCAGGAACGGCTGGTAGGTGAGGTAGGGCCGCGGGTCGACGAGGGTGACCTCGGCCTCCCCGCGACGCAGCTTCTTCTCGAGCTTCCAAGCGGCGTAGAACCCGGCGTAACCACCGCCGACGATCAGGATCCGGCGCATTTCGTCCTCTTTTCTCGCTTCACCCCCTGGACGAGCCGGCGGACGAGGGTGTGACCGCGATCCGCGTCACAGCGAGGACGCGCACCCGGCTTTCGGGCAGAATCGCGGGATGACGCACACCGTCCGGCCGCTCGACGCCTCGCCGTGGGCGGCGTTCGAACGCAACAACGGCCTCTTCGGCGGCTGCTGGTGCCTGGTGGAACTCTTCGAGGAGCTCGGGTTCGCCCACGGACGGCAGCTCGGCACGCACGCGTGGCTCGTGAGCCGGGTGGTGCAGGCGTGACCGCCCGGCACGACGGTGACACCTGGGACCTGGTGTCGAGCGTCGGCGCGACCGCCACGATGGCCGCGGCGGCGCGGGCGATGGCGACGCGCGCGGACCCGGCGCTGATCGACGACCGGTTCGCCGAGCCGCTCGTCCGGGCGGTCGGCGTCGACCTGCTCACCCGGCTGGCGAGCGGCGAAGCGGCGCCCGGCGAGCTGGTCGCGCCGGTGTGGATCGACGTGGCCAAGGTGCGGACGAAGTTCTACGACGAGTTCTTCCGCGAGGCGCGCCTCCCGCAGGCCGTGATCCTGGCCTCGGGACTGGATTCGCGCGCGTACCGGCTGCCGTGGCCGGCCGGGACCGTCGTGTACGAGATCGACCGGCCGGAGGTCCTCGAGTTCAAGACCCGCACCCTGGCCGGCCTGGGCGCCGAGCCCGCCGCCGACCGGCGGGTGGTGCCGGCCGACCTGCGCGAGGACTGGCCCGCGGCGCTGCGCGCGGCCGGCTTCGACCCGGCGCGGCCGACCGCGTGGAGCGCCGAAGGCCTGCTGGGGTACCTGCCGCCGGAGGCGCAGGACCGGCTGCTGGACACGATCACCGAACTCAGCGCGCCGGGCAGCCGCGTCGCGACGGAAAACCGGCCCAACCCGCGGCCGGGTGACGAGGCCGGGACGAAGGCGGGCCTGGACCGGATCTCCGGGCGCTGGCGCGAGCAGGGCTTCGACACGGACATGGCGAGGCTGCGCTATTTCGGTGAACGCAACGAAGCCGAGCCCTACCTGGCCGCGCGCGGCTGGGTGCTGACCGGGAACACCGTCCGCGAGCTGCTCGCCGCGCACGGCCTCGCGCCCCTGGGAGACGACGACCTGCGCACGGGCGACGTCCGGTACGTCAGCGGCGTCCTCCCCCGGACGTGGTCCCCGGCTTGACAGCGGGCCGCCGCATCTCGCAGTATGCGAACAAGTGTTCGATGATTGGTTCGCCGGCAGGGTTTCCGGTACGAGTACGTGGTGCTGGAGGTGAGCGGCGGTGGCGGAAGCGCTCACGGCCATTCCGGGGGTCCGCACGGCGGCGGAGCTGAGCAAGCCGACGCTCACGGTGCTGCCGGAGCTGGCGGCTCTTCTCCCCGGCGGAGGGCTCCGGCGCGGCAGCACGGTTTCGGTGCGCGGAGCGACATCCTTGGTCCTGGCGCTGCTGGCGGCGGCCACCCGCGACGGCTCCTGGGCGGCGGTGACGGGCCTCCCGGAACTGGGCCTGGCGGCGGCCGCCGAACTCGGCGTCGACCTGGACCGCATCGCACTGGTGCCGGAGCCGGGCGCGGAGCTGGTGGCGGTGGTGTCGGCGCTGGTGGACGGCTTCGACGTGGTGGTCCTCGGCCGGTCGGCGTCGGTCCAGCCGCAGACGGCGCGCAGGCTGGCGGGCCGGGTCCGCAACCGGGGGACGGTGCTGCTGACGGCGGGCGCCTGGCCGGGAGCGGACGTGGAGCTGAAGGTCTCGGGCCGCCGCTGGCACGGCCTCACCCAGGACGGCCACGGTCACTTGAGCGCCCGCAACGTGGTGGCCACAAGCCGGGGGCGAGGCGCGGCGGCCCGCCCGTTGTCGGTGGGGTTGGTGTTGCCGGGCCCGGAAGGAGCACTGGCGGGGAACCCCTCGCCGGGGCGCCGGCTGGTCGAGGTGGCCGGGTGAGGTGGGCCCGGCCGAGGCGGTGGTTTCGGCTTGGGGCAGGCGGGTTCCTGCCTTGAGCCCGTGGGGCCGGCCCGAACCACGCGAGTTCCGGCCCGAATCACGCGCGGCGCGGTCTCGCGCGGCGACATCGGCGTCGGCGCTGTGCCGCACCCGTCCGGGCGCGCTTTCCCCGTGGTGACCGAGCTCCCGCGGCAGGAGCAGGCCGCCGGATGACCGATGCGCCACGGTTGCTCGTGCTGTGGTGCCCGGACTGGCCCGTCGTCGCCGCCGGGGCCGCTGCCGGTTCGCCGCCCACCTTGCCCGCCGCCGTTTTCTCCGCCAATCGCGTCGTGGCCTGCTCCGCTTCCGCGCGCCAGCACGGCGTCGGGCGCGGGATGCGGCGGCGGGATGCGCAGTCGCGGTGTCCGGAACTCGTGGTGCACCAGCACGATCCCGATCGCGATGCCCGGCTGTTCGAACCCGTCGCCGCCGCCGTCGAAGCGCAGGCCGTCGGGGTGGAAGTCGTGCGGCCCGGGCTGGTGGCCGTGCCCGTCGACGGTGCCTCCGGGTACTTCGGCGGCGAGGCCGCGCTGGCCGAGCTGCTCATCGACGAAGTCGCCGCGCGGGCCGGGGTCGAATGCCAGGTCGGGGTCGCCGACGGGCTGTTCGCCGCCACCCTCGCCGCCCGGCGGTCCGCGCTCGTTGCGCGTGGCCGGACGAAAGAGTTCCTCGCGCCGCTCTCGATCGCCGAGCTGAACCAGCCCGGTGAGGACCGCGGCGAGCTCGTCGACCTGCTCAAACGGCTTGGGCTGCGCACCCTCGGCGCGTTCGCCGCGCTGGCCGAACGCGACGTCGCCGGCCGGTTCCCGAAGGACGCCATCGTCGCCCACCGGCTCGCCCGCGGCCTCTCCGAACGCCCGCCGCTGCGGCGCGCCCTGCCGCCGGACCTCGCCGTCACCGAAACCTTCGACGAACCGCTGCACCGGGTCGACGAAGCCGCCTTCGTCGCGAAGACCCTCGGCGAACGTTTCTTCGCCGGGCTTGCGAACCACGGTCTCGCGTGTACGCGCCTGGCGATCGTCGCCGTCACCGAAGCCGGCGAAGAGCGCGTACGCGTCTGGCGCTGCGCCGAACCCCTCACCGCCCGCGCGACCGCCGACCGCGTGCGGTGGCAGTGCGAAGGCTGGCTCACCGCGCGGGACCGGCCGACCGCCGGCATCGTCCGGTTGCGCCTCGACCCCGAGGAGGTCGTCGGCGGCCAGGCCCTGCAGCTGCAGCTCGGTTCGGTGGGCCGCGACGCCGACGCCGCCGAACGCGCCGGCCGCGCCCTGGTCCGCATCCAGGGCCTGCTGGGCCCGGACGCGGTCGTCACCCCGCTGCTGGACGGCGGCCGCGGCCCGGGCGAACGCGTCCGGCTCATCCCGTGGGGCGAGCCGCGCCGCCCGCTCGCCGAGGACCGCCCCTGGCCGGGACGGCTCCCCGCGCCCTCGCCGACGGTCATCCCGCCGCGCCCGGTGCCGGCCGAGGTGCTCGACGCGGTCGGCGACGTCGTCCGCTGCACCACCCGCGGCGAACTCGGCTACCCGCCATCGACGGTCGCCGTCGACGGGGGACCGCCCCGCCGCGTCATCGGCTCGGCCGGCCCCTGGGTGGTCCACCCGGTCCTCCCCGGCCGCCGCGGCGAGCGGCCCCTGGCCCGGGTCCAGGTGGTCCTGGAAGGCGACACGGCGGAGGACGGCGACATCGCCCTGCTGCTCAGCGCCACGATCGGCGAGAATCCACAGTGGACGGTCGAGGGCTGCTACGACTAGCGACGCCGGCTGCCTGCCGCAGCTCGGCCGCCAGGTTGGGGTGGCGGTTGGCCGCGGGTGGGTGGCCGGCGCGCTCGGGCAGGTCGGCGGCGGGTCTGCCGCAGCTTGCCTGCTCGGAGAGGGCGACCGCGAGGCTGGCGTCGGGGCTACCGCAGCTTGGCCGCTCGGGCAGGTCGGCGCCGGTGTCGGCTGGCAGACCTGCCGCAGCTCGGTCGCCAAGGCCACACCGAACGCCGGCGTCAGCCGGCCGTTCCGGGCAACGTGGCCGCCACCTCTTCCGCCCGCTCCGGCAGACCGACCGCCCGCCACAGTTCCACCGCCAACCCCAGGTGACGCCGGGCGGCGGCCGGGTCTCCCAGATCCCTCTCGAGCTCGCCCAGCTGCTGCCAGCACGCCGCCTCGTTGCTGCGGTCGCCGTTGGCGCGGAACACGTGTGCCGCGCGTTGGAGGGCCGACTCCGCCCTCACCCGGTCGCCCAGCTCCGCGTGGATTGCGCCGAGCCGCTGGTCGGTGTGCGCTCCGCAGCGCTCGTCGCTGATTTCACTGAAGATCGTCAACGCTTCGGTGAGGCTGCGCAGCGCCGCCGGGGTGTCGCCCGTCTCCAGGTGGTAGCGGCTGAGGGTGCGGAGGATCACCGCCTGGCGGTGGCGGTCTCCGAGGCGGCGGGCGATCCGCAAGCCCTCCTCGATCCACGGGCCCGCGTCGCCGGCTCCCTGCTCGAAGCCGATGATGCCGATGGCCGTCCGGAGCTGGGCCTCCGCCTGGCCGTGTCCGGCGGCCACCACGTGCTCCAGCGCCTCCTTGTCGACGGCCAGCGCCGCGTCGAGTTCGCCGCGGACGCGGTGCACCGTGCCCAGGCTCGCGAGCGCGAGGCCTTCGCCGCGCCGGTCGCCGATGGACTGGTACAGCTTCACGCACCGGTGCAGGTCGTTGCGGGCTTCGGTCATCTCGTCCAGGTAGATGTGCACCTGGCCCAGCCCTTGCAGCAACGCCGCTTCGCCGTGGGTGTTGCCGGCCGCGACGGTGGCGTCCAGCGCGATCCGGTGGCTGCGGTTCCAGTCCTGGTACAGGCTGCGGTGGTCGTAGTACGGCACCGCGGCGACCGCCAGTTCCCAGGCCGCCTCGTCCAGGCCCCAGGCCGCCGCGAGTTCGATCGCCCGCAGCAGCGTCCCGCGTTCGGCGTCGAACCAGGTGATGGGGTCGACGACCGTGTGGTCCGGGGCCCAGCGCGGCGAGCGGCCCGGGGTCGGCCGGAAGAGGCTGGGGTAGCACAGGTCGCGGGCCTGCTCGGCGAGGGCGAGCCACGCGGCCAGGACCCGCTCCACCGCCGCCCGGCGGTCCTCGAGCGAGTAGTGCTCCTGCGCGCCTTCCGACGCGTACGCGCGCAACAGGTCGTGCAGCCGGTACCGCGGCTGGCCGGCGCGGTCGGTCGTCACCAGGCGCACGAGGTAGGCGTCGACCAGCGCGTCCAGCACGTCGTCCGGGACGTGCCGGCCCAGCAGGGGGCCGATCACCCACGCCGGGAGCGTTTCCGCGCCCAGCAACCCCAGCAGCCGGAACGCCCGGACGGCGTCCTCGGGAAGCAGCCGCAGGCTCAGGTCGAAGTTGGCCCGCACGTCGAGGTCGCCGACCCGCAGCTCGCGCAGCTGCCGGGACTCGTCCGCCAGGCGATCGCGCAGCACCTGCAGGGTCCACGCCCGCCGGCTCGCGAGCTTCGCCCCGGTGATCCGGATGGCCAGCGGGAGCCGGCCGCACAACCGGACGATCTCCTCGGCCTGCTCCGGTTCCCGCTCGACGCGTTCCGCTCCGGCGATGCGGGCGAAGAGGGCGAGGGCGTCTTCGGTGGACAGCACGTCCAGCTCGACGTGCTCGGCGCCGGCCAGGTCCGCCAGCCGGTGCCGGCTGGTGACGACCACCGCGCAGCCCCCGGACGGCGGCAGCAGCGGCCGCACCTGCTGGGCACCGGCGGCGTCGTCGAGCAGCACCAGCATCCGGCGACCGGCCAGCCGCGACCGGTAGAGCGCGGCCCGTTCGTGCAGGCCGGGCGGCATGACCGCATCAGTGACGCCGAGTGCGCGCAGCAGTTCGGCCAGCAGCACCGCCGGGTCGCGCGGGACCGCGGAGGTGCCGGCGAGGTCGAGGTAGAGCTGGCCGTCGGGGAACTCGTCGCGGGCGTCGTGGAGCGCGCGCACGGCGAGCGCCGACTTCCCGGTCCCGGGCGCGCCGGCGACGACCACCACCCGGCGCCCGGCCAGCAGGTCCAGCAGCTCGCCCAGCGGGCCGGCCCGGCCGGTGAAGTCGGGGATGTCGGCGGGCAGCTGCGCGATCGGCCGTGGTCGCTCGTGGGTGACCAGGTCGAGCGCGGGGTCCGCGCGCAGGATCCGGGCATGCACGCGCTGCAGGCCGGGCCCGGGGTTGGCGCCGAGCTCCTCGGCCAGCAGCCGCCGGATGTCGTCGAAGACGGCGAGCGCGTCGCCTTGGCGGCCGCTGCGGTAGAGCGCGAGCATGAGCAGCTCCCGCGCGCGTTCGCGGTACGGGTGCTCGCCGATGACCCGGGACAGCTCGGGGATGGCCGGCGCGTGCTCCCCGCGCAGCAGGTCGAGCTCGGCGAGGTCTTCCAGCGCGCCGAGGCGGTACTCGTCCAGCCGGGCGCGTTCGGTGGCGGCGGCCGGGGTGTCGATGCCGCTGAAGGCGGGCCCGCGCCACAGCGTCATCGCCTCGGCCAGGTGCTGCCGGGCGGCGGTCAGGTCCCCGTCGCCGCGGGTTTCGCGCGCCCGGTCGAGCCCGGCCGCGAACCGGTCGCTGTCGAGCCGGCCGGGGGCCACCCGCAGCAGGTACCCGGTGCCGACGGTCTGCAGCGAGCCGTCGTCGAGTTCCAGTGACCGGCGCACGTCACCGACGTACTTCTGGACGAGGTTGACCGCGCTCCGCGGCGGCTTCGCGCCCCAGGCACCCTCGATGATCTGCTCGCGGTCCACCCGCCGGTTCGCGTGCAGCAGCAGCACCCCGAGCACCCGGAGGCACTTGGCGGACCCCACCTCGACCGGGGCCGCGCCGCGCCAGGCCGTGATCGGCCCGAGCACGCCGAATCGGACATCAGGCACGCAAATCGCCCCCTCCCCACGGCGAGGGTACCTCCGACCGGCGACGTTCCGTAAGACTGCAGTGCGGTTGCAGTGAACGCTGCCAGGCTCCCGTCGCCGGCCGAGTGCGGACCGGCGAGGGGAGAACCACGATGGGAACCAGCACGAAGGCCGGATCCGTGTGCCGCGGCCGGCCTTGACCGCGAAGCCCGCGCGCCGGCTCGCGGCGGTGCTGCTGAGCGCCGCGGCGGTCGTGGCGACCGCGCCGCCCGCCCGCGCGGCGGCGGCCCCGCGCGTGGTCCGCGAGGTCGTCACCACCGTCGAGTGGGCGGCCGTCGACGTCGTCGACGCCGGGTTGCGCCACCGGCGGATGACGGTGCGGCTGACCCGGGCGTTCACGGTCGAACGGGTGCTGTGACCGAGGTGACTCCGGTCCGTCCACAGTTGACACCGGCCGCGCGCCCGGCGCAGGATCGGACCACAGTGGTCGATCGTGTGTTCGAACAGTAGTCGCTGGCTTCCCCACAGCGAAATCGGTGGGAGCCTGCTTTGGCGTTCAACAATCCGCGTGTGCCGTGGTCCGAAGTGGAGCGGATCGCCTCCGGGCGGCCGCCCGTTCCCGGGGACGGCAGCGACGCCCCCGCGTGGTCGCGCAAGCGTGAGGGCTACGCCGGTGCGCCGCCCGATCTCGTGGACCGGCGTGGCCGCGACGACGGCGGCGACCGGATCCGGGCGCCCTACGCCGAGCTGCACGTCCACTCCAACTTCAGCTTCCTCGACGGCGCCTCGCACCCCGAGACGCTCGTCGAGGAGGCCGCGCGGCTCGAGCTCGACGCGCTCGTCCTCACCGACCACGACGGCCTGTACGGCGCCGTCCGGTTCAACGACGCCGCGCGGGAGCTCGGGGTGCGGGTCGGGTTCGGGGCCGAGCTTTCGCTCGGGCTGCCCGCGCCGCAGGGCGGGGTGCCCGATCCGGCCGGGTCGCACCTGCTCGTGCTCGCCCGGCAGCAGACCGGCTACCACCGGCTGTGCCGCGTCATCTCCCGCGCCCAGCTCGCCGGCGGGGAGAAGGGACGGCCCGTCTACGACTTCGACGAGCTCGCCGACGAGCTGGCCGGGCACGTCGTCGTCCTCACCGGCTGCCGCAAGGGGGCCGTCCGGCAGGCGCTCGCGCGGCAGGGCCCGGCCGCCGCGCGGGCCGAGCTGGCCCGGCTCGTGGACCGGTTCGGGCGGTCGCACGTCGCCGTCGAGCTGATCGACCACCGGCTGCCTGCCGACGAAGCCGCCAACGACCTCCTCGACGCGCTCGCCAAGGACCTCCGGCTCCCGACGGTGGTGTCCAACAACGTGCACTACGCCCGCCCGGAAGACGCCGTCGTGGCGGACGCGGTCGCCGCCGTCCGGGCCCGGCGGTCGGCCGAGGACCTCGACGGGTGGCGGCCGCCGTCGGGACAGGCGTTCCTGCGGTCCGGGATGGAGCAGCGGCGCCGCTTCGAGCGCCGCTACCCGGGCGCGGTCGGCCGGGCCGCGGTCCTGGGCGTCGAAGTGGCGTTCGACCTGCAGCTGGTCGCGCCGGACCTGCCGCCGTTCCCGGTCCCGGCCGGGCACGACGAGATGTCGTTCCTGACCGAGCTGACCTGGCGGGGCGCGCGGAAGCGCTACGGCACGCGCGAGGAGAACCCGAAGGCCTATGCCCAGCTCGAGCACGAACTCGCCGTCATCGGCAAGCTCGGCTTCCCCGGCTACTTCCTCGTCGTCTGGGACATCGTCCGGTTCTGCCGGGAGGCGGACATCCTGTGCCAGGGCCGCGGATCGGCCGCGAACTCCGCGGTCTGCTACGCCCTGGAGATCTGTCACGCCGACCCGGTGCGGTGGAACCTGCTGTTCGAGCGGTTCCTCGCGCCGGAGCGGGACGGGCCGCCGGACATCGACGTCGACATCGAGTCCGGCCGCCGCGAGGAAGCCATCCAGTACGTCTACGAGAAACACGGCCGGTTCCACGCCGCGCAGGTCGCCAACGTCATCACCTACCGCGCGCCCTCGGCGATCCGCGACGCGGCGAAGGCGCTCGGCCACAGCCCCGGGCAGCAGGACGCCTACGGGAAACTCGTCGACCGCTGGGGCGGCGTCGCCGCGACCAGGCAGCAGGCGGCCGGGTCGATCCCGGACGACGTCCTCGACCTGGCCGCGCGGATCGAGGACTTCCCGCGCCACCTCGGCATCCACTCCGGCGGCATGGTGCTTTCGAAGCAGCCGGTGTCCGAAGTGGTCCCGGTCGAGTGGGCGACCATGAAGGACCGCAGCATCCTGCAGTGGGACAAGGACGACTGCGCGACCGTCGGGCTGGTCAAGTTCGACCTGCTCGGCCTCGGCATGCTCTCCGCGCTGCACCACATGATCGACCTCGTCGCCGAGCACCACGGATCCACTGTGGACATCGGGAAGCTGGACCTCGCCGACCCGGCGGTCTACGACATGCTCTGCGAAGCCGACGCCGTCGGGGTGTTCCAGGTGGAATCCCGGGCTCAGCTGGCCACGCTGCCGCGGCTGCGGCCCCGGAAGTTCTACGACCTGGTCGTCGAAGTGGCGCTGATCCGGCCCGGCCCGATCCAGGGCGGCTCGGTGCACCCCTACATCCGCCGTCGCCGCGGCGACGAGGAGTGGGAACACGCGCACCCGCTGCTGGCCGCGTCACTGGACCGCACCCTCGGCGTGCCGCTGTTCCAGGAGCAGGTGATGCAGATGGCGGTCGACGTCGCCTCGTTCACCGCCGCCGAGGCCGACCAGCTGCGGCGGGCCATGGGCGCCAAGCGGTCCAGCGCCAAGATGAAGGCCCTGATGGCGCGGTTCTTCCGGGGCTGTGCCGCCAACGGCCTCGACCGCGAGCTGGCCACCCGGATCTTCGAGCAGATCCACGCCTTCTCCGGCTACGGTTTCCCCGAAGCGCACTCGATGTCGTTCGCGCTGCTCGTGTACGCGTCGGCGTGGTTCAAGCGCTACTACCCGGCCGCGTTCTGCGCCGGGCTGCTGCGCGCGCAGCCGATGGGCTTCTACAGCCCGCAATCGCTGGTCGCCGACGCCCGCCGCCACGGCGTCCGCGTCCGCGAGCCGGACATCAACGCGAGCCTCGCCGGCGCCACCCTGGAACCGGACGCCGCCAGCACCGGCGGCGTCGCGCTCCGGCTCGGTCTCGCCGCGGTCCGCCACCTCGGCGAGGACGTGGCGACGCTGGTGGTCGCCGAACGGGAGGCGCACGGACCGTATACGAGCATCGGCGACCTGACCCGCCGGGTGCGGCTGAAGAGGAACGCCGCGGAGGCGCTGGCGACGGCCGGGGCGTTCAGCGGCTTCGGCGGCGACCGGCGCCAGGACCTGTGGGCGGCCGGCGCGGCGGCGGCGACCCGGCCGGGTCACCTGCCCGGCCTGGCACCCGGTCTCGACGCCCCGGCGCTGCCCGGCATGACCCGGCTGGAGGTGACGGCGGCGGACCTGTGGGCGACGAGCGTCTCCCCGGACAGCCACCCGGTGGAGTACCTGCGCGAGCTGTTGGACGAGCGCGGCGCGATCACGGTCGCCGAGCTCATGCGGACGGAAGACGGAACACGCGTGTGGGTGGGCGGAGCGGTCACCCACCGCCAGCGCCCGGCGACGGCCGGCGGCATCACGTTCCTCAACCTCGAAGACGAAACCGGGATGGCCAACGTCCTGGTCTCGCCGGGACTGTGGCGACGGCAGCTGCTCGTGGCCCGCACGAGCGCCGCGTTGCTCGTCCGCGGGCAGGTCCAGGCGAGCGAAGGTGTGGTCACGCTGGTGGCCGACCGAATCGAAAACCTCGAACTGGCGGTGCGCACCGGCCCCTCACGCGACTTCCGGTGACCGGTCACCCGGCGAGCCGCTGGCCGACGGCCCCCGGCCACCACAGCGCCGATCAGGACGAGCTGCGGCACGGCCCACCCTCTGCCCGCCGCCGGATCAGGATGGCCTTCGCCGCGCCTGGCACCCGAGACTCGTCATTCCGGTGCGGCTGCGCCGTCGGCGGTCAGCCCGAAGCCGAGGACGCGGTCGGGGTGAATGCGGATCAGCTCGGCCGAGAATCCCGGTCGAAGGGGTTCGGTGTCCGTGAGTGTTTCGGCGCGCCCGCGGATTTCCAGGCAGCGCACGCGCCACGGTCGGTACGAAGCTATGTCGTCGACGACGAACGCCGCCCGGTTGTTGGCGGCCAGGTTGCGGAACTTGCGACTGGCACCGAGGTTGTGTCCGCCGATGTCGATGGTGCCCAGTTCGGGGTTGTAGCGGAAGGTGACCGGGTTGTTCTGCGGGGCGCCATGGCGGTCCACAGTGGCCAGCCGCCCGAGCGTCTGGCTGGTGAGGTACTCGATCTGTTCCGGGGTGAGCGTCATCGTTGGTCTTCCTGTTCTTCCGGCCCCCGCAGGGCACGCAGGATCCCCTGCAAGCCGGCGCGGTAGCGGTTCTCGAATTCGGGCTCGCCGGGGTGGACACCGAACAGCCGGTGAGCGACGTCGCCGAACACGACGGGGGCAGCGACCGCGCCGAGCAGGAGGAGCTGCAGGGTGGCCGGATCGAGGTCGCTGCCCAGCTCACCGCGTTCCTGCCGGTGGCGCAGGCCGGCCGGATCGGGGTAGCCGGCGTCGTCGCCCGTGTCGGGCGGCCCCTGCCCGGCACTGGCCAGCCCGCGCCAGGCCAGCAGCCGCATCGGCCGGGGGTCGCTCAACGCGTCGTGCAGGTAGCGCGCCAGGCTCTCGGCCAGCGGCAAGCCGGGTTCGGCGAATCCGTCGCGGCGGTGCAGCCAGGCCCGTTGCACCGCCCGGTACAGGCCCTCCTTGCCGCCGAAGTGGTAGGCGATGAGGTCCTTGCTGACCCCGGCGCGCTCGGCGATGTCCCGCACCCGAGCCCCCGCGAATCCCTTCTCGGAGAACTCCTGCAACGCCGCATCGAGCAACGCCGCCCGGGTGTGCTCGGCGTCGACCTGCCGCTCCTCCGGCCCGGGGGTGCGCCGCCGAGCCGGGCCGGTTCCACCACGCACGTTCATAGACAACAGTCTAACCGCATCAGACAACTGTCTGACAAGCTTCGGCCGCCGAAGGTCACCCGGCGAACCGGCGCAGGGCCGTGAGCACGGCCGGGGCGAGGCTGTCCTGGTGCTCGGCGTCGTGCAGGAGGTGATCCACTCCGGAGAGGGGCACCCGGCCCGGCCCGCCCGCGTGGGCGCGGCGCAGCGCGGCGGTCAGGGCATCCGTTGTGGTGCAGGGGACTTGGCCGTCTTCGGTGCCGCAGGTCAGCAGCACCCTGGTCCCCGGCCGCAGGGCTGCCGCGGTGTCCGGCGGGTAGACGGCGTCGTCGCTGTCCACGAACCGGCTGCTCGGGCCCTGGAAGGCCGTGAAGAGCTGGGCGACGGCGGGCGGCAGGCCGGTGGGGTCGACCGGCCGGTGTTCGCGTAGGGCGGTGACGGCGGCGTCGATCGCCGCGTCGATGGTGTTCCGCTGCTCCGGGGTGAGCTGGCCCTGCCGGGCCGCATCGGCGACCTGGGCGTGCAGTTGCAGCGCGACCAGGTCCAGCAGGCGGATCGCCTGCGGCTGCAGCAGTCCCACGCCGGCCGGGCGCGGGCGGGCGGTGCCGCCGAGCAGCAGCGCGGTCATCGCGCCCTCGCTGTGCCCGACGACCATCAGCGCTTGCGGGTCGGTCTCCGGCTGGTCGCGCAGCACCCGGTAGGCAGCCGTGGCCTGCCGGACGAACGCCGGGTAGTCGAGCGTTTCCGGGTGATCGCGGTAGGCGCCGAGCCCGGTCCGGCCGGTGCCGTACTTGTCGAACCGCAAGGTGGCGACCCGGTCGTTGCCGAGCGCGGCGGCCACCTGCGCCAGGGTGTTCGGGGTCGCGTGGGATGGCTGGTCGCCGTCGCGGTCGGTGGGGCCGCTGCCGGGCAGCAGCAGTGCGGCGCGCAGCCGTTGCCCGGGACGGTGGGCGGGAATGTGCAGGGTGCCGTACGTCGCCGTTCCGTCGACGGTGAAGACGACTTCGCGGTCGGCGGCGGGCACCAGACGCGGTGCCGCCTCGGCGGGGGTGGCGGTCACGACGGCCAGCGACAGCACGGCCGCGGCGAGGTGGGGGATCATCGGTCTACTTCTTCCGGGCCAGGGTGTTCTCGACCAGCGCGACGGTCTCGCGCGGGTCGTCGACCTGGAGGACCAGGCGGGCGTAGCGCTCGTCGGCGAGTTCGATCACGATCGCCTTCGACGCGTCTTTGACGTCCCAGAAGACCTTTTCGCCGTCGAGGTGGAACGTGCCCGCCGTGATCACGCCGGGCAGGTGGGCGCCCGGCGCGCGGATCCCCTTGGGATCGGCGGCGATGCCCGGGTCCGCGGTCGCGCCGCGGACGTTCGCCAGCGGGATGGTGAGGCTGCTCTTGAATGCCCAGAGCTTGTCGAGACCCTCGATCACGACCACGAGGTCGTCGCCGTCGATGTGGACCAGTGCCATGGTGGTTTCCTTTGTCAGTCGGAAGAATCGAAGCGTTGGGTGAGCGCGGCGCCGACCCCGCCGGGGTTGCCGCGCAGGAGGATGCCCAGCGCGGCCGCCGTGAGGGCGGCGGCGAGGGCGGGGGAAAGGCCGAGCGCGTCGGCGATCGCCTGGTCGATGGCGGCCAGCGCCGCGGCCACCTCGGTGGCCACCTCCTCGTCGGCCGGTGCCCGTTCGACGACCGCGAGCAGCAGCAGGCCGAGGTCGGCCGCGGTGACGAGCTGCAGCGCGGTCGCGGCATCGGGTGCCGCGGCGAGCGCTTCGGTCAACGGCCGGACGTCGTCGGCGAGGTGGCGACGCAAGGCGATCAGGTAGAGGCCGCGCTTGCTGCCGAACGTCTTGTACAGGCTGTTGCGGTGCACGCCGAGGTGGGTCACGAGGTCGTCGACGGACACCCCGTCGTACGCGCGGCCACCGAACAACTTCACGGCGCTGCGCACCACTTCGTCCTCGTCGAACGCTCTCCGCCTGCCCATGCTGGAACCCTAGCCTTTTGAGGAACGATCGGTCAAGAACGATCGTTCCTCAAAATTCGAGTGCTTCCGTTGACTTCGGGCCCCCTCGGTGGTTCTCTCGCTGAGAGCGCTCCCAGTCATCCGTTCGTGCCCGACGAGTGAGGATGGACCTTCATGACAGCTCGACGTCTGCGCTGGGCAGCGTGGCCGGTGATCGCCGTGCTCGCCGCGGCCGTTCCGGCCGCCGGCACCGCCGGGGCGGCGACCACGCCCGCGGCGACGGTCACCGTCAACGCCCGAGCCGGGCTGGCGACCATGCCGGACACCGGGATCGGCATCAACCACGCCGTCTGGGACAGCCAGCTGGGGACCGACGAGGTGGCCGACCTCTTCGGCGCCGCCGGTGTCCGCACGATGCGCTACCCCGGTGGGTCCTACGGCGACATCTACCACTGGAAGGACAACACCGCGCCGGGCGGGTACGTGGCGCCGAACACCGATTTCGACACTTTCATGGGCGGCGTCCGAAGAGCCGGGGCCCAGCCGATCATCATCGCCAACTACGGCACCGGCACCCCGGAGGAAGCCGCGGACTGGGTGCGGTACGCCAACGTCACCAAGGGGTATGGCGTCAAGTACTGGGAGATCGGCAACGAGCTGTACGGCAACGGGCACTACGGCGCGAACTGGGAAGCCGACAACCACGCGGACAAGAGCCCGACCGGCTACGCCAACGGCGTCGTCGCCTACGCCGACGCGATGAAGGCCGCCGACCCGTCGGTGAAGATCGGGGCGGTGCTGACGACCCCGGCGAACTGGCCCGACGCCATCGTCGGTGCCGGTGACACGGCGAGCTGGAACCAGACCGTGCTCTCGATCGCGGGCCCGCACATCGACTTCGTCGTCCTGCACTGGTACCCCACCGGCTCGACGGCGGCGGAGGCGCTCGCCAAGCCGGAGCAGATCGACGACATGATCTACCTGACGCGCGAGCAGATCGCCCGGTACGCGGGCCCGAACTCCGGCCGCATCGGCATCTCGATGACCGAAACCAACACGCCGGTCGGCATGAACACCCAGCCCGGCGCCCTGTTCGCCGCCGACACCTACAGCTCGCTGCTGGCGAACGGCGTGTTCACGATCGACTGGTGGGACACGCACAACGGGCCGACCAAACTGTCCACAGTGGCCGGTTACCCGGACTACGGCGACGGCGGCCTGCTCTCCAGCGGCACGTGCCTGGACGGCGGCGGCTGCGAACCCCCGCTCAACACCCCGTTCGCGCCCTACTACGGCCTGAAGATGCTGAGCACCTTCGCGCATCCCGGCGACCAGTTCGTCCGCGCAGCGGCCGACGACCCGCTCATCGGCGCGCACGCCGTCCGCCGCCCGAACGGCGACCTCGCCGTGCTGCTGCTCAACAAGGACCCCGACCAGGCCAGGGCGGTCACGCTGGACTACGCGGGCTACACGCCGGCCGCGGGCGCGCCGCAGGTGTTCACCTTGACCAACGGCGCGACGTCCATCGGTAGTGCCACGACCGGCGCGAGCACGTCCCAGACGCTGCCACCGTATTCGCTGACCACGGTGGTGCTGCACCCCGCGACCGCGGCGGCCGCCGCCCCCGGGAAGCCCGGGCAGCCGACCGGCACGGCGACCGACCGGACGGCGACGATCAGCTGGCCCGCGGCCGCGCCCGGCGCCCACCCGATCGCGAAGTACGAGGTCTACCGGCAGGTCGGCGCGGTGAGCGAGCAGTGGGGCGAGACCACCGGCACGTCCTTGGGCGTCGGGAACCTGGTGCCGGGTCGCCGGTACACGGTCAACGTCCTGGCGCGCGACACGGCCGGCAACGTGTCCGCGGCCTCCCCGCCGCTGACGTTGACGACCGGCGCGCCGGCGTCGAGCAGTTGCACGGTCCGGCTGACCGACAGCACCGACTGGGCGAGCGGTTTCGTCGGCGGCATCCACCTCACGGGCACCGGCGTGGTGGGGGACTGGACGCTGACGTTCACCTGGCCGACCGCCCGGCAGAAGCTCACCGGCGGCTGGAGCGGAACCTGGGCGCAGAACGGCACGACGGTGACGGTCTCGTCGTCGGCCCCACCGGCGGCCGGGGTGGACGTCGGGTTCACGGCCGACTACAGCGGGCCGAACATCCTGCCGACGGCGTTCACCCTGAACGGCGTCCTCTGCGCGGCGGGCTGACTCGCGGGTCTTCCCTCCTCACCGGTGGCTCTCGACGCGCTCGCGCACGGCCCGCAGTTCCTCGCCGACGACCGCCATCTGCGCGTCGACCGCCGACGGGTCGGTGTCCGGGGGGAAGAACAGGCTGAAGATCAGTTCGGCGCCGGCCAGGTTCGGCACCACGCGGGTGAACAGGCCCAGGGTGGGGGAGTCGGCGCTGACGACGTCGACGACCCCGTGCTCGGCCGCGACCCGCACGGAGACCCTCTGCGGGCCGCGTTCGGTGTGGACGCGCCAGATGTCGTCGTGCTCGTGGTCGACGGCGCTGGCGAACCCGGGCGCCCATTCAGGCAGGTGTCGAGGATCGGCGAGGTATTCGACGACCCGCGCGGGCGAAGCGGCGACGGAGATGGTGCGGGTTTCGGCGCGTCCCAGTGTCATGCCGGAAACGATACGCACCTGCGTATGATTTGTCGACGCGTAAAATCCCACCGGTGAACGAGGACGACGATCTCGGAGCCCTCTGCGCCGGGGCGGGCCGCAACCTGGCCGAAGCCGAGCGGCCGGTGCTGGAGAGGCACGGCCTCTCGATGTGGCAATACGTGGTGCTGACGGCCCTGGCCGCCGGATCGGCGCCCAGCCAGCTGGTCTTGGCCCAGCAGATCCGCTACGACAAGACCCGCTTGATCGCGTTGCTGGACGCGCTCGAGGCGGAAGGCTTGGTGGTCCGTGAGCCGGACCCGGCCGACCGCCGGGCGAGGGTGGTCCACTTGACGCGGGAGGGAGCCACCCGGCACGCGGCGGTCCGGTCCGCGATCCGGGAGGTGGAGGACCGAAAGCTGGCGGGGCTGCCACCGGAGGTGCGGCAGGTGCTGCGGTCGGCCTTGGCGCATCTGGCCAACTCGGTTTGACTGCGGTGGTGGTGGGGGGCGGCCGCCTTCGGACCGGCGGCCGGGGGCGCAAGCCAGGTTGGGGCGCCGCGAACCGGCGGCTGGAGGCGCGAGCTGGCCACGGCATCGCCTCCCGCAGGCCGGCGGCCGGGGACGCGAGCCGGGTTGGGGCTGTGAACCGGCGATCGCAGCGGCGGCCGACCACAGGCCACCTCCGGACCGGCGGCCGGGGGCCGGGGGGCGCAAGGCAGCCACGGCATCGCCAACCGGCGGCCGGGGGTGCAGGCCGGCCACGGCGTCGCCACCTGCGGACCGGCGGCCGAGGGCGCAAGGCAGCCACGGCATAACCACACGCGGACCGGCGGCCGGGAGCGCAACCTGGCCAACGACGTCACCAGACCTCCCCCGCCCCTCATCCCAGCCATCCCTTCAGTCGGCGACCGGGTGTGTCAAGGCACGCTTTCCCGCCTTGACA
>NZ_JBSFNC010000081.1:0-41662 GCF_053586895.1 Amycolatopsis sp. NPDC003731
GGCGCGCCCGCGGTGATCGTCAGGACGTCGGGGTAGGCGCCGATCGTGTCGTCGTTCCAGAACGTCTCGGTGTTGCCGTCGACGGCGTTGCCGGGTGCGGGTGTTCCTCGAGTGCAGCGGGGTGCCGGAGGACAAGCTCGTCGTGACGATCACCGACCACGGCAACGTCGCTTCGTGCAGCCTGCCGCTGCAGCTGAGCCTGGCCCGGGAAGCGGGTCGCTGCGGTCCCGGCGACAAGGTCGCGTTCATCGGGCTGGCCGGCGGGGTCAGCATCGGCACGGTGTTCGCGGAGCTGACGTCATGACGCGCCTGTGGGTGATCATTCCCGCGTACAACGAGGAAAAGTGGATCGAAGGGCCGCTGCGGTCGCTTGCCGGCCAGCGTTTCCGCGACTTCACCGTGCTCGTCGTGGACAACGCGAGCACCGACGCCACCGCCGACGTCGTCGGCGCCTTCGCCGCCGCCCACCCCGAGATGGACGTCCGGGTGATCGGCGAGCCGCAAAAGGGCACCGGCGCGGCTTGCGACACCGGCATGCGCCAGGCCATCGCGAACGGGGCCACGCACCTGGCCCGGACCGACGCGGACTGCCTCGTCGCTCCACAGTGGACCGAAGCCGTCCTGCGGGGCTTCGGGGCCGGGCTGGAGCTGATCGGGGGCCGGTTCAAGGCGCGCACCGACGACTTCGCCGTGCCCCGCGCCGAGCGGGCCGTATTGGCGTTCCTGGTGGCGTTCGGCGGGTATTGCGCCCGGTTCCGCCGGGCCAACCGCGGGCCGGCGTACCTCGGGCCGTACCTGCTCTGCGCGGGCGGGAACACGGCCATCACCGCGCGCCTGTACGAGCGGTGCGGCGGTTATCCCCGGACGTGCATCGAGGACGACCACGAAGATCGCACGCTGGTGAACCGCGTCCGGTGCGTCACCCGCGCCTACGGGCGGCGGCGGGACATGGTCGTGTACTGGTCGCAGCGGCGGACCAAGGCGTGGGGCATCCGCAACACCTTCGCCTGGTACACCAGCCACGGCTACCGCGGCGAAACGGTGGACGTCCGATGAGGGCGGGCGCGCACGAGCTGCGGGTGCAGCTGGCGGCGCACCCGCTGGTGTACCCGGTGGTCCGCGTCCTCGGCCGGCTCGGTCCCGCGGTCCGGGTGCCCGGCCTCGGGGTCGTCGTGAACGAGGCCTCGGCGGCCCGGGAGGTGCTGACCGACACCGGCACCTTCCGCAGCGGCGGCGGCACCGAGGCGGACCTGTGGACCCCGGTCTTCGGCCCGTCGATGCTGGTCAACATGGACGGCCCCGAGCACCGGGCCATGCGGCGCAAGCTCGCCGAGTTCTTCACCCCGGCCTACGTCCGCCGTCTGATCGACGCGGCGTGCACCGAGCCGCTGGCCCGGACGGCCGAAGCCCTGCGCGGCGGCCGTCCGGTGGACGTCGTCCGGACGACGAAGATCGTCGCCGGGGCGGTGACCAGCGCGCTGGTCGGGTTCACCGTGACCGGCTCCCCGGCCGAGCGGGAGGCGGCGTACCTGCGGATGACCGGCCAGGCCACCGCGATCATCGGCCTGGTCAAGCTGGGCAAGCTCCGCCTGAACGACCGGCAGATCGCCCGGGCGCGCGCGATCGTGGCGGACGTCGGCGAGGCCACGTCGCTCGCGTGGGCCGCGGGGGACGAGACCACCGCGGTCGGCCGGATGCGCAGCTTCGGGTTGAGCGAGGCCGAGGCGCGGGGGCTCGCGTCGGCGTTCCTGATCGCGGGCACGGAGACGATCACCAGCCTGCTGCCCCGGATAGTGGCCCTGCTGCACGACCAGGGCGAGCTGACCGCCGTCGCCGAGGCCTACCGCGGCGGTGACGCGGGGCCGGTGGAAGCCGCGATCCACGAGACGGCGCGGCTGATCACGCCCGCGCCGATCATCCTGCGCAACGCCGTCCGCCCCGGCCGGATCGGCGGCGTCGCCGTCCGCGCCGGCGACCGGGTCGTTTTGTCGACTCTCAACTGCGCCCGGGCCCACGGCCGGTTCGACCTGGCCCGCGCGCACCCGCCGGAGCTGCGACGCCTGTGGTTCGGGGCGGGGCCGCACTTCTGCCTCGGCTACCCGCTGGCCATGGCCGAGATCCACGCCGTCCTCGGCACCTTGGCCGGAGCCGGGCCGCTGCGGATCACCGCCCGCCGGGCCGCACCCGGGGTGTTGTTCCCCGCCTATCGGCGTCTGGAGGTCAGCTGCGCATGAACGATTTCGTGACCCGGTTCCTGGACGTCGCCGAAGAGCGGCCCGGCGAGGTGGCGGTCATCGACCCCGACGGCCGCACGACGACCTTCGGCGGACTGCGCCGCCTGGCCCTCGAAGTCGGCACCGGCTTGCGGGCCGAGGGCCTCGAGCCCGGCGACGGGGTGCTGTTCGCCGTCCGCAACTCGGCTCAGGCGATCGGCTTGTTCCTCGGCGGGCTGCACGCCGGTGCGGTGCTCATCTCGGCCGACACCGCCGTCGGCCCGGCGCTGGTGTCCGCACGGCTGCGGGCCTACCGTCCGCGCTGGCTGATCGCGGAGTCGCTGTTCTACACGACCAGCGTCGTGGGCCCGGCCCGCTCCTTCTGCCGCCGCCGCGGGTGGCCGGTGCCGGACCTGCGGCAGCCCGTCGGTGACCCCGGCATCCGGCACGTCCACCTCGGACGCCGGCTGCCGGGCGTCCCGAAATCCGCGCTGTCGCTGAAAAGCCTCCTCGGCCGCACGCCGGCGGCGGCACCGGACCGCGACCCGGACGCGCCCGCCCTGGTCGTGTTCACCTCGGGCACCACCGAGCAGCCGAAGGGTGTTGTGCACTCGCTGCGGTCGCTCACCGCGGCCGTGACCATGCTGGGGGAGCACCTGCCGTTCGCGCCCGGGGACGTGATGCACGCCGACGGCATCGTGGCCGGCCTGCCCGCGTTGCTGGGCGGCGCCCGGCTCTCCCTGCCGAAGCCGTCCGCGCCGCCCGAGCGGTTCGCGCGGGACCTCGCCGACCGCCGGGTGACCCACGCCTACGGGGTGCCGGTCCACCTGGCCGAGGTGTTCGGCATCCTCCCGCGGTGGCCCACGCGCGTCCGCCACCTGGTGCTGGGGTCCGCGCCCGCGGCACCCGCCGTGCTGCGGCAGGCGCTGGCCGCGATCCCCGGCGGGCAGGTGCTCTCGATCTACGCGATGACCGAAGCGATCCCGATCGCGGCCGCCCGCGCGGAGGACAAGCTGGCCCACCTCGAGCAGGGCCTCCCGGGTGACCTGCTCGGCACGCCGTCGCCGGGGGTGACCGCCCGGATCGCCGCCGATGGCGAACTGCTCGTGTCCGCGCCCAACGCCTGCCTCGGCTACCTGGGGGCCCCGCCGCTGACCGTGCTGGCCACCGGCGACCTGGCCCGCCTCGACGACGCCGGCCGGATCGTCCTGACCGGCCGCAAGAAGGACATGCTCATCCGCGGTTCGTACAACATCTACCCCGGGCTGTACGAGCCGTCGATCGCGCTGCTGGCCGGCGTCCGGGAAGCGGCGATGGTCGGGACGCCCGATCCGGTGACCGAGGACGAGGCCGTGGTGCTCGCGGTCGTGGCCGACCCGGCGGTGGACCCGGCCCGGCTCGTCCGGCGGCTCCGCAGGCAGCTGCCGAACCTGATCGACGCTGAGGCCGTGCCCGACCGGATCGTCGTCCTGCCGGAGCTGCCCCGGTCGGGCCGGTCCCGCAAGCTCGACCGCGGCCGCCTGCGCGAGCTGATGACCGCGAGCCGGCCGTGAGGCTCGCGGTGACCGGCGCGACCGGGTTCGTCGGCGGCGCGGTGTGCCGGGCGGCCGTGGCGGCGGGCTGGCGGGTGACGGCCTTCGGCCGGCGCGCCGCGGCGGACACCGGCCGGCTCGGCGGGGCCGCGTACCGGTCGTGGGACATCGGGGCGGCCAAGCTCGCCGACCCGCCGGACGTCGACGCGGTGGTGCACTGCGCGGCGTCGGCGACCGACACCGGCGTGGCCCACGAGGTGTGGCGGACGAACCTGCTCGGCACTCACCACGTGCTGGCGTCCTTCCCGGACTGCCGCATCGTCCACGTCAGCAGCGCCAGCGTGTACGACCCGTTCCGGCCGACCGTGCGCGCCAAGGAGCACGAAGCTCCGGTGGATCGCTACCTCAACGCCTACGCGGCGGCGAAGGCCGCGGCCGAACAGCTCGTGCTGGCCATCGCCCGCGACGCGGTCGTCCTGCGGCCCCACGCCGTCTACGGCCCCGGGGACACCACCCTGCTGCCGCGGCTGCTGGCGAACGTGCGGGGCGGCCGGTTGCTGGTGCCGGGCAACGGGAAGGTACTGGTGAGCATGACCAATGTGGACAGCCTGGCCCGCGCCTGCCTGCTCGCCGCGACGGCCGAACCGGCGTGGCCGAGCGTGTTCAACATCGCCGACAGCGCGCCGGTGCCGATCGACTGGGCCCTGCGCGGCCTGCTGGCCTCGGCGGGCGTGCGGGTGCGGCCGGCGTACGTGCCGGCCGGCTTGCTCGCCCCGTTCGCCCGCCTGTTCCCGGGCGGGCGGTTGAACCGGTACGTGATCAGCCAGTTCGCGGTGGAGCGTTCCCTGGACATCTCCGCGGCGATCGACCGGCTCGGCTACGAGCCGTCACCGACGGTGTTCCCGTAGGCGTGGTGGGTGTGGCGCTGGGGTTCCGCCACACCCACCACGGACCTGTCACTGTGCCCCACGCCCGGCGCGCCGGCACCGGCATTTTTGCCGTGCTCAGCCCCGCAGCGCGACGGCCTCCGGGCGGACGGTCACGTCGAGGTAGACCCCTTCGAAGGTGTCCAATGTGGAATCCAGGTCGTGGGCGGCGATCAGCTCGAGGCCGGCCCGGCCCATCGCGGTCCGGGCCGGCGCGTCGGTCAGCACCGCGGTGAGCCGCCCGGCCAGCGCCGCGACGTCGCCGGGCGGGTAGAGCCAGCCGTTGCGGCCCGGCCGGACGAGGTGGGGCAGCGCCATCGCGTCCGCGGCCACCACCGGTTTGCCCGCGGCCATCGCCTCCATGGTGACGAGGCTCTGCAGTTCGGCGGTGCCCGGCATGCAGAAGACGGTGCACCGCCGGTAGGCCCGGACCAGGTCCTCGTCTGGGACGAAGCCGTGGAAGGTCACCCGGTCCGCGAGGCCCAGCCGCTTCGCGAGCGCCTCGAGCCGTCCGCGTTCGCTGCCGTCGCCGACGAGCTCGACCCGGACGTCCGGGGGCAGGAAGACGGCCGCCTCCAGGAGCTCGTGGACGTTCTTTTCCGCGTCCAGCCGGCCCACGAAGAGCACGTTCGGCGCCTCGGCAGGCTCGTCGGGCGGGCCGGCGTAGTGCGCGCGGTCGATCCCGCAGGAGATCGCCAGCACGGGCCGGTGCAGGCCGTTCTGTTCGAGCAGCTGGGCCGCGCGCGGGGTCGGGGTGGTGCAGACGGTGGCGCGGCCGAAGACCCGGGCGAGGTCGCGCCACGCTAGCCGGATGAGCGGGCGGTGCGTCCAGCGCGGCAGCGGGCCGTACCCGAGCAGGTTCTCCGGCATGAAGTGGTTGGTGGCCACCACCGGGACGCCGGCCGCGGTGGCGGCGCGGACCGCGCTGCGGCCGACCAGGAAGTGCGCCTGGGTGTGCACGACGTCGGGGTCGATCCCGGCGAGCAGGGCCGGCACGGCCTTCGCGGTCCGCCACGGCGGGCAGACGCGGAACGCCGGGTGGAACGGCGTGCGCACCGAACCGAGCCGGTGGACGGTGACCCCGGCCGCCGTTTCGGTGCAGTCTTCGCTGGTGGGCGACGGGCAGAGGACGTGGACGTCGTGCCCGCGGGCGGCCAGCCCGGACGCCAGGCGGGCGGCGAAGTTGGCGGCGCCGTTGACATCGGGCGGGTAGGTGTCCGCGGTGATCGCGATACGCAGCGGCCCCTCGCGCCGCACCCGGCGTGCGGGCGCGGCGGGCGACGGCAGTTCGCGGGTCAGGAGCACGAGTCCGCCCACGGCGATCAAGCCGGGCACGGCCACGCCGGCGAGCTGGCCCGGAGTCAGTTCCCCGTACGCGAAAACGCCGATGAGGACCGCGCTGAGCGGGTCGACGATGGTGGTCGCACCGGCCACGATCGGCGCGGGTCCGCTGGCGTAGGCCTGGTGCAGCAGCCACGCCCCGGCGAGCGTCGCCGCCACGGCTTCGGCGATGACGAGGAGGGAGAACGGGGCGACGGCCGCCGCCCGGATCAGCGCCGAGGTGAACCCGAAGAGCACCGCCGTGCCGAGCGCGGACAGCAGGGACCGCGTCCGGCCGCGGGTGTACTGGGCGGCCACGGCCAGCCCGGCCGCGACCGGCAGCGCCCACTGAGCGGTCGCGAGGTCGGGGGCCGGCAGGGCGGTGTTCGCGGCCGTGGCGGAGAGCGCGACGAACCCCGCGAGCCCGGCGACGCTCATCGCCAGCGCGGCGAGCACGGTCCGGGTGAGCGGGGTGCGCGCCAGCAGGACGGTGAGCACCAGGGTGAGCACGCCGATCGGCTGCACGACGGCGAGCGGGGCCAGGGTGAGCGCGAGGACGTGCAAGGCGGCACCGAGACCGGCGAGCCCGATCCCGGCGTACCAGCCGGGGGTGCGCAGGATGGCCCGGATCCCGGACAGCCGCAACGCCGGACCCGCGGTCGCCCCGCGGACGGCCCGGTGCTGGAGGTGGACGGTACCGGCGAAGCAGCACGCGCCGGCGGCGGCGAGAACGATGGCGAGGGTCAGCACGATTTCCTCCCGGAACGCAGGACGGCGAGGGCCGGCTCGCCGAGCAGGACGAGGTAGACGACGAAGACGAGCCGCTCGGCGAGCCCTTGGAACAGCGGGCCGTCGAACCCGCGCGGGGGCGCGAGCAGCACCGGGAGCTGGCTGAGCAGGAAGACCGTGAGGGCGGCCCACGCCCAGTCGGTGTGCCGCCGCAGCCGGACGGCGAGGGTGTGGTGCACCGGGTGGCCGGCGGCGTCCCGGGCGAGCAGCCCGGCCGCGGCGGGCAGGCTGAGGAACAGGACGAGGCCCGCGAAGCGGTGGATCTCGGCGGAGAGCGTCATCGGCGCGCCGGTCGGGATGGTGGGGAAGAAGGCGCAGAGCGTCAGCCCGCCACCCCAGCACCCGGCCAGCGCGACGACGGGCCGGGACACGGGCAGCCCGGCTTTCCCGAGCCCGACGAGCAGGAACCCGGTTCCGCCGGCCAGGGTGAGCACGCAGACCCCGAACCCGGCGGCGGCGGGGGAGAGGGCGTAGTCGCTGATCACCTGCCGGACGGGATCGACGGCTTGGGTGACGTGCAGCAGAAGGGCGGTGGCGACGCACAGCCCGAAGCACCCGATGGCGGCGGCGGCCCAGATCCGGGCCTGGCGCGGCCCCGCCGCCGTGGGCGGCGCGGGACGGATCGTTTCGACGGAGGACACGATTCGAAGTTCGGGTCCGCGGATGAAAGAACCTTAAGAGCCGCCGCTGGGCCGGTTAAGAAACGCGGTCGCTCTTCAGCCGGACGCGGAGTTCGGCGCCGCCGCCGGGAGCCGCGCCGGCGGCGACGGTGCCGGCGTGTGCTTGGACGATCTGGGCCACGATGGCCAGTCCGAGGCCCGAGCCCGGCATCGACCGGGCCGCGGTGGCGCGGTAGAAGCGCTCGAAGACCTTGGGCCGGTCCTGTTCGTCGATGCCCGGTCCTTCGTCGGTGACCGCCAGGTCGGCGTGACCGTCCGAGGTGGACAGGCTGACCCGGACGGTCCCGCCCGGGGGACTCCATTTGGCCGCGTTGTCGAGCAGGTTCAGCACCACACGGGACAGCCCGCCCGCCTGGCCCGTGAGGCTCGCCGGGGCGGTCGAGACGGCGAAGACGACCTGCGGCCAGCGGGCCCGCGCCCGGATGACGGCACTGTGGACGACGTCGGCCAGGTCCAGCGGACCGAACGGCTCGGGGTCGGTGTTCTCCGCGGCCAGTTCCACCAGCTCGGTGGTGAGGGTGGTCAGCTCTTCGGCCTGCACCCCGAGGTCCCGCAGCAGCCGGGCGCGGTCGTCGGGGGCGAGGACCCGGCCGGAGGCGCGTTGCTCCTCGGCGTATGTGAGCAGTTCGACGTTGGTGCGCAGGCTGGTCAGCGGGGTCCGCAGCTCGTGGCCGGCGTCCTGGACGAGCTGCTGCTGGGCGGCTTTCGACGCCGCGAGCGCGGTCAGCAGGTGGTTGACCGCGGTGGCGAGCCGGGCGATTTCGTCGTGGCCGGCCACCGGGATCGAGCTGTCCAGGTCCTGCGTCTCGGCCACCTTCTCGACGGCCCCGGCGAGCCGGTGGACCGGGCCCAGGCCCGCCCGCGCGACGCCCCAGCCGACCACGCCGGCGAGGGCGGTGCCGGCGAGGCCGATCCAGGTGAGCAGCACGCGGAGGTCGTCGAGCGTCCCTTCGATGCCGATGACCCGGCTGGCGACCTGCACCGCGCCGCCGCCGGGGCGGGGCACGGTGCTCACGCGGTAGACCGTCTCGTCGTCTTCGGGCCCGGCGTCGGCGAGGTCCTGGCCGCTCCCGCGCTCCGCGACGCGGGCGGCCGGCGGCGTCACCGGTCCCAGCCACTCGGCTCCCGCGGTGGCCGCCACCGGCTGCCCCTGGCCGTCGAGGAACCGGACGACGAACGGCGGCGGCGTGCCGGCCACGACGAGCAGCTGCCGGATTTCGGACGGCAGGTCGTCGTCCGACCAGTCGCCCGGCAGCTCGTCGGCGCCGTGCAGGGCGCGCAGCGCGTCCTCCGGTGTCGCCGCCCGCACCGCTTCGGCCGTGTCGGCGCGCATCCGGAGGTCCAGGTTGTCGTACATCCGGCCGTGCATCAGCCACCAGCCCGCGAGCGACACGACGACCACGGCGAACGCGACGCCGAGCGTGGAGAGCATCGCGACCCGCGCGCGCAGGGTGAGCTTGCGCCGTCCCAGGCCGCGCAGCAGCCTCACAGCGGGTCCTCGCGCAGGACGTAGCCGACGCCGCGGACGGTGTGCAGCAGCCGGGCGGCGCCCTCGGCTTCGAGTTTCTTGCGCAGGTAGCCGAGGTAGACGTCGAGGCTGTTGGAGCTGTTGCCGAAGTCGAAGCCCCAGACGTGCTCGAACAGGACGGTCCGGGTGAGCACCTGCCGCGGGTGGCGCAGGAAGAGTTCGAGGATGGCGAATTCGGTGCGCGTCAGCCGCACCGGACGGCCCGCGCGCTCGACTTCCCGCGTGGCCGGGTTGAGCGCGAGATCCCCGAAGCGGAGATCGGCGGGGGCTTCGGGGACGGCTTCGTACCGCGCGCGCCGCAGCAGGGCCCGCACCCGGGCGAGCAGCTCCTGGAGGGAGAAGGGCTTGGCGAGGTAGTCATCGGCCCCGGCGTCGAGGCCGGCGACCCGCGCGGTGACGTCCCCGCGAGCGGTGAGCATGAGGACGGGCACGAGGTTCCCGGCCGCCCGCAGCCGCCGGCAGGTTTCCAGGCCGTCGAGCACGGGCATGGTGACGTCGAGGATGACCCCGTCGGGTTCGCGCTCCCGGATGACGTCGAGAGCGGCTTGCCCGTCCTTGGCGACTTCGACGGCATAGCCCTCGAAGCGCAGGGTGCGCGACAGGGAGTCGCACACGGCATCCTCGTCGTCGGCGATCACGATCAGCACCCTGCCGATTCTCCGAGGCGGCGGGAACGGTCGCCAGGCGGGGTTTTAAGAAACGGCTAAGAACCAGGGCCGCGGCGGCGAAGCCGGCGACGCACACGACGGTCACCCGTCACCGCTCGCCCGTTCAACGAGCCGGATTCCCGCCGAGTTCCCGCGTGCCGTCGGAGCGCGGCAGGGGCGGGACCGAGCCCGGGTGGTCCCGGCGGCGGGCGCGTCCCCCGACGACGCACCCGCCGCCGGTGAGCGCGGGATCGGGCCTGCAGCGACCGGCTGTCCCGGCGGAGGGCGCGACCCCCAACGACGCGCCCGCCACCGGGTCGCCCCGGCATTCCCCCTCTTTCGCCGTGGCCCTAGGGTTTCCGACGCCGTCCTCGTTTCGTCCTCGCGCCGGCATTCGCCGCTTCGACCTGCGCGTTCGGCGAACCGGCCGGTCCGACGAGCAGGGGGTGGCGATGAGGTTCCGGATTCTCGGGACGCTCGAAGTGCAGGCGTACGGGAGCCGAATCACCCTGGCCAGCCCGCGGCAGCAGCGCGCGCTCGCCGTGCTGCTGCTCAACGCCGGCGCCGTCGTCCCGGTGGAGCGCATGATCGACGCCCTCTGGGAGGACGAGCCGCCGGCGACCGCCGTGAAGCAGGTGCGCAACTGCGTTTCCGCGCTGCGTGGCCGGCTCGGCGAGCTCGGCGGGGCGATCGTCACCGACGGGCCCGGCTACCGCCTGCAGATCGACGGCGACGACCTCGACGCCCTCCGCTTCCGCCGGCACGTCGCGGCCGCCCGGGGACTCGCCGGGCAGGCCAAACTCGTCGACGCCGTCGAGGAAATCCGCGCCGCGCTCGCCCTGTGGCGCGGCCCGGCGCTCGACGGGCTGCGGACCACCACGCTCGCCGGCCGGGCCGCGCTGCTCGACGAACAACGCGCCGAAGCCGTCGAACTCTGCGCCGAATGGCGGCTGCGGCTCGGTGAAACGGCCGAAGTCGTCCGCGAGCTGACCGAGTTCTGCGGCGAGCACCCGGCGCGCGAGCTGTCCCACCTGCTTCTCATGCGCGCCCTCGCGAAGGAGGGCCGCTACGCCGAAGCTTCGACGCTGTTCCACGGCCTGCGCCGGCGGCTGGCCGACGAACTCGGCGTCGACCCGAACCCCGACCTGCGGCGGCTCCACGACCGGATCCTCGCCGAGTCGGCGCCCAGCGCCGAAGAGCCCGAGCCGGAAGTGCCGCCGCAGCACCGGTTCGACCGGGCCGTCACCGAGCTGGCCGAAGCCGTCACGTGGCAGTGGCGCGCCGAAGCCGAGCTGCGTTCGCTGCACCGGCCGCAGCCGATCATGCTGCGCTGGTCGTCGGCCGCGCCCGCCGGGAAGCCGCGGGGCGATCTCGACGACATCGCGGCGACGTTCACCGCGCTGCCCGTGCGGCAGCTGGTGGTGCTCGGCGATCCCGGCTCCGGCAAGTCCGTGCTGGCCCTGATGCTGACGCTGGAACTGCTGCGCACCCGCGCCTCGGACGCTCCCGTCCCCGTCCTGTTGTCGCTGGCCTCGTGGGACCCGCGGCGCGAGCACCTCGACCGGTGGCTGGCGGCCCGGCTCGCCGAGAACCACCCGGCACTGCTCACCGCCCGCGAGTACGGGACCGACGCCCCGACCCGGCTCGTCCTCGGCGGCCACGTCGTCCCGGTCCTCGACGGCCTCGACGAGATGCCGGCCGACCTGCGCGTCGCGGCGCTCGACGCGCTCGACCAGACCATGGGCGCCGGACGCTCACTGGTGCTGACCTGCCGCTCGGCCGAGTACGAGCAGGCGACCCGCGAGTCCGGCGCGGTGCTGAGCGCCGCGACCGTGGTACGGCTCGAACCCGTCGCCCGCCAGGAGGCGATCACCTACCTGGCCGCGCGGCAGGGCGAAGACCGCTGGCAGCCGGTCGCCGACCGGCTGCGGCGCGAGCCGGATTCGGCACTGGCCCGGGTGTTGCGGACGCCGTTGATGGTCGACCTCGCGCGGATCGGCTACGGCCGCCCGCCCGCCGATCCCGCGGAGCTGCTTGCCGCCGAAGACGCCGGAGTCCTCGAAGGACAGCTCCTCGACTCGTTCGTGCCCAACGCCTACGCGCAGGTCCCGCAGCCGCCGGGCCGGAACCCGAAGACGAGCCCGTCCGGGCGCTACTCCGCCGAGCAGGCGACCCGCTGGCTCGGGTTCCTGGCCCGCCACCTCGAACGCGCGCGCAGCCGCGACCTCGCCTGGTGGCAGCTGTACCGCGCGGTGCCGGTCGGCACCCGCTCGGGCCTGATCGGCGTGCTGATCGCGTTGTTCTTCGTGGTCACCGGCTGGGTCGACGACGGCCCGGTGCTGGCGGCGATCTACGGCCTGTCCTTCGGGGGCGCCGCCTATCTGACGCACCGCTTCGGCCGCCCGCCGGAGCCGCTGCGCACGGAACTGCGCTTCGCCGGGGCGGCCGGGAAGTTCGCCGGCCGCTTCGCGATCGGGGCCGCGGTGGGTGTCCTGCTCGGCCTGGGCTGGTCGCTGGCGGCCGGCCTGGTCGTCTTCCTGGCGCTGGTGTTCGGCCTGGTGTTCGCGGTGCACGTGTGGCTGGCGAAGCCGGTCGACGCCAGCCGCGTCGCCAGCCCGCGGACGATCCTGCGCAACGAACGGACGGGCGCGATCGCGTTGTCGGTGTCGTTCCTGGTGTCGCTCGGGCTGTTCGACGGGATGGCGTTCGCGTTCACCGCCCAGACGCGGTTCCTCCCGGTGCTGGGCGGCCGTTACGACCTGGCGCTGGCCGTGGCCGGCGGGATCGCGGGCGCGTCGTTCGGCTTCTTCATGGCCCGCGGCGTGGCGGCGGTCTGCTACGGCGTGGCGGGCGCGCTGGCGGGCGGCCAGGTGTTCCCGGCGGCGACGAACCCGGTGGCCCCGTTCGTGGTCGGCGTGTGCTTCGGCGTGGGCATCGGGCTGGCGGTGCTGGTGACCCGGGCCTGGGGCAACTACTTCGTCCACCACGTGTGGCTCGCGGCCACGGGCCGCCTCCCGTGGCGCCTGATGCACTTCCTCGACGACGCCCACCGGCGCGGAGTGCTGCGTCAGGCCGGCGGTGTCTACCAGTTCCGCCACGCGCGGGTCCAGGAACGCTTGGCGGCCGGCGACGGCTAGACCGGGCTGCGCGAGGCGTCGCGTTCGGCTTCGGCCACGGCGCTGGCGGTCACTTTCGTCGCGCCGAAGGCGGTCGACATGGCCAGCACGCTCATCACCGCGAACACCGTGGGCAGGCTGGAGAACTGGGCGAGCAGCCCGCCCGCCAGCGCGCCGAGGGGCTTCGTGCCGTACGCCACCAGGCGGTGGGAACTGTTGGTCCGCCCGAGCAGCCGGTCCGGGGTGATCCGCTGGCGCAGGGAGACCGTCGTGACGTTGGAGACGATGAGGGCGACACCGGAAACGAAGAAGGCCGCCCCGACGAGCACCGGATCGGCCGTCACCGCCGGCACCCCCAGGGACGCGGCCCCGGCGAAGAAGGTGATGCCGATCGCGCGTGCCGTGCCCAGCGCGCGCTCGATCCGCTCGGCGAAGAAGGAACCGGCGAGGGCGCCGGCGGCGACCAGGCTCACCAGCCAGCCGAAGCCTTCCTCCGACAGGCCCATCGCCGATCCCGGGCCGACGGCGTACAGGACGAGCACGGCCTGGATCGCGCTGCTGGCGAAGTTGAAGACACCGGTCATCACCGTGAACGTGCGCAGGATGCCGGTGCGCCACACGAACCGCAGTCCCTCGGCGATCTCGGTGCGCAGCACCGGGCGCCGATCGGTGCCCGCCACCCGGAACGAGCCGCGGACGGACACCAGGACGACGACCGCCACCGCCCAGAGGGCGATCGGCGTCCCGAGCGCCAGGGCGGCCGCGGTGGCGACGAGCAGCCCGGCCACCGGGGGCCCGGCGAGCTCCAGCGCCGTCGTCTCGGCCGCGTACAGCCGGCTGTTCGCTCTCGGCAGCTGCTCGCGCCCGACCAGCTGCGGCACGATCGCCTGGGACGCGGTGTCGTAGCAGGTTTCCGCGATGCCGGTGCCGAGTGCCGCGACGTACAGCAGCCAGATCGAACCGGCGTCGAGCAGCACGGCCACGAGGAGTCCGGCGAGCAAGGTCGCGCGGATGACGTTCGCCAGCAGCATCAGGGCGCGCCGGTCGTGGCGGTCGGCGATCGCGCCGGCCGGCAGCGCGCAGAGCAGCCACGGCAGGGTGAAGGCCAGCGTCAGCCCGGCGACCAGCGCCGGCGAGCGCGTGTAGCCGATCGCCAGCAGCGGCAGCGCGAACTTGAGGATTCCGTCCGCGAGGTTGGACAGGGCGGCCGACGTCCACAGCCGCCAGTACCTGCCGCCCAGCGATGTCCGCATTGATGGAGGATTTCACATCGATGGAGAAAAGTCCATCGATGGGGATGCACTAGCCTGCGCCCATGGCTGATCACGACGGTGCGTCCTCGTCGATGCCGCGGCGCGAGGCCACGGTCGGCGAGGCCAAGGCCCTGGCCCACCCGCTGCGGCTGCGCATCCTGCGGCTGTGCTGGCAGGGCGAGCTGACCAACAAGCAGCTGGCCGACCGGCTGGACCGCGACCCCGGGACGGTCCTGTACCACGTCCGTCAGCTGCTCGAGGCGGGCCTGCTCGAGCCGGCCCCGGTCCGCACCGGCGACAGCGGCGCGCTGGAGAAGCCCTACCGCGCCAAGGCGCGCTCGTGGTGGCTGGACGACCCGCCGAACACCGAATTCGACGCCGCCTTGGCGCCGATCGAAGCGATCCAGGACGAGCTGCGCGCAGCGGGTCCCGACGCGGTGCGCACCTTCATGCGGTTCGCCGTCCACCTGTCCGCCGAGGACGCGGCGGAACTGGAGCGCGGCATCGTCGCGCTCGTCGAGCGGTACGTGTCCACGGACACCGAACGCTCCGGCGAGCCCGCGTACGGCGGCATGATCGTGCTGCACCGCCTGGCGGAGTAGCCGTCACGCGACGGCGAGGTCCTCCGGTGGTGCCCACAGCGGCACGCCGTCCGCCCGTTCGGGGTGCAGCCAGTGGTGCCGCGCGGCCGTCTCCCTCGCCACGTCCAGGAACGCCCGGACGCTCTCCGGCTGCTCGCCATCCCGCCACGCCAGCGACCACGGGTACACCGGCTCCAGCTCCTGCGGCCGGTACGCCGGGATCCCGAGCTCGGCGTACCGCCGGGCGTAGCTGTCGAACTCGAGCAGGTAAGCGCTGTCCCGTGCCCGGGTGAGGGCGGCGTGGCACGTGTCGAACGTGCCTGGCTGCGCGAGCAGGGGGTCTAGCCGGTGGACCTCGGACTGGACGGCGCGGTCGCGGTCGTCACCGGAGCCAGCCGCGGCATCGGCCTGGCCGTCACCGAAGTCCTGGTCGCGGAAGGCGCGCACGTCGTGGCGGGCGCGCGCGTCCCGGGGCCGGGTCTGGAGGCCCTCGTCGAGGCGGGGAAGGCGCACGCGCTCGCGGTCGACCTCGGCACCGCGGACGGTCCGGGCCGGCTGGCCGAGCTGGCGGTGGCCGAGTTCGGCCGCATCGACGTCCTGGTCAACAACGTCGGCGCGGTCACGCCCCGGCCGAACGGCTTCCTGCTGGTGACCGACGAAGACTGGACGCGCTCGGTGACGCTGAACCTGCTGAGCGCGGTCCGGGCCACCCGGGCGGTGCTGCCGACGATGGTGACGGCGGGCCGGGGGAGCATCGTCACGGTCGCCTCGGTCAACGCGGTCCTGCCCGACCCGGGCGTGATCGACTACAGCGCGGCGAAAGCGGCGCTGGTCAACTTCACGAAGTCGCTGTCGAAGGAGTTCGGCCCCCGCGGCATCCGCGCGAACGCGATCAACCCGGGCCCGGTCGCGACGGACCTGTGGCTCGGCACGGGCGGCGTGGCGGAAACCCTGGCGGCGACGACGGGCGCGAGCCCGGACGCGGTCGCGGACGAAGCCGCGGCCCACGCGGTCACCGGCCGCTTCACCCGGCCCGCGGAGGTGGCCAACCTGGTCGCCTTCCTGGCCGGTGACCGGGTGGCGGGCAACATCACCGGCGCGACATTCGCCATCGACGGTGGCTACGCGACGGAAATCCACTGATAGTCCACTCAGGGCGATGATCACGTCTGCGTCCACAGTGGACTTTTGCTGCTGAGCAGTGACCGAGACCTGCTGGTCAGGAACCGTCGATTTCCCCGGCTGGGCGCGAGGCATCCGCCCGCTGCCGGATCGATCGCCGCCGGGCGCGGCCGACTGCGGCGCCGGCGGTGGCCAGTGCGCTGACGCCCCCGACGGCGGCCGCGCCGGTGGGACCGACCAGCAGCATGATCACGAGCGTGGGGGCTAGGACGACGGCCGCCGCGAATGCGATGCAGACCACCAGGAACGCCACGTTCATCGTCTGTTTGCGGTCGCGAATGATGGCTGCGATGAGGGCGAGGAAGCTGTCGGGCGGTGGTGGCCTGGTAGGCATCGCCTACCCCCTGCGTCTGTCGAAGTCTCCGCGGACCTGCGTTGCTCCGTCATTATGCTCCGATTTGGAAGAAAAGTGATAGAGTTGCTCCGAACAGTGACTCTGGAGACTCGATGGGGCCTGAGCCGATCGCGCGGCTGGTCGCCGCCCACGTTCGCCGCTTGCGGCGGGAGCGCGGGTGGACGGCCGATCGCTTGGCGAGGGCGTGCGCCGAGGCCGGGCAGCCGGCGCTGACCCGCGGCACCATCGCGAAGATCGAATCCGGTGTCCGGAAAACGGTGACGGCCGACGAGATCGCCGTGCTCGCGAAAGCGCTGGAAGTCACGCCGGCCGAACTGCTGGCACCCGGGGACGAGGACCAGCGCCCGCCCGCGGCGGCGGGCTCCCTCGGTCCGCTGGTCGATGCCTTGTCGCGCACCGAGGTGCTGCGCGAGCCGCACGCCCGGGCGCTGGCGATCGATCTGCTCCGGCGGCAGCTGGGCGCGGAGTTCGACGTGCCGGAGCAGCCCTCGTTCCGGCTGCACCTCTACGCCCTGGTGGTCGCTTGCGAGCGGCACCCCTACGGGATCCAAGCTCTGCTGGACGTGCTCGAGGAGCTCGAACCGGACCCGAGCGGAGTGGAGAGCATCCGGACGGCGGCGGCGGAACTGAGCCCGCTCTCCTGGCTGCCGCCGGACGACCGGGGCCGGCTGTTCCGGCTGTTCGCCGCCGGGCGGTGGGTGCGGCTGGAAGAGGACTACCGCGCCGCGGCCGGGCCGTACGTTCCCGAGCCGGACGAGCCGCCGACCGGGCCCCGGGCCTACTTCGAGGAACTGGAGCGGTTGAACGCGCCACCCAGCGGGATCCCGCCGGCGCTGGTGTTCGTCGAACGCCTGGCCGCCCAGGCCGAACCCGGCCTTGCGGCCGAGCTGCGGCAGTGGAACCGCGCCACCGCCGTCCGGCTCGGGGTGCCGGTGCCGACGCTGACCGAGCCGGTGGGTGCTGCGGCCGGCGCGGGCGCCTACCTGGTCATCCGGCTCGAGCAGGACGTCGTGGCGCCCGACCGGCTCCAGGCGCGGTACTGGACCCAGCTCGGCTCCGGTGCGGTGCGGGCGGGCGAGGAGTTCGAGGGCGGGCCGGCGCAGATGCGGGAGCACATCGCCGCGCTGGTCCGGCAGGCAGAAGCGGGCTGGGCCGCCGACGCGGCGTTCATCCGGGTGGAGTTCCTGCTGCCGCGGGCGTTGCTCGGCCTGCCGATCGACCAGTGGCCGGGCGAACTTCCCGGCGAGCCGCCGCAGCCGCTGGGCCTGCGGCACCAGATCGTCGTGCGCAGCCTGGACCGCGCGCACACCCCGCACTGGCACCGTTCTTGGCGGCGCCGGTGGGAAAGCCTGACCCGGCTCGGCTCCCTCGAAGCCGACCAGGTCGTCTGGGCCGATCCCCGTGAACAGGCCGACGTGCGGCGGCTCGACGCCGCGCTGGCCACGAGCGACCAGGTGATGCTGGTGCTGCCCCAGCCGCCGGCGGCATCGGAGAGCATCGCCGGGGACGAAGTGGTCGTGGGACTGCGGGCCGGCGTCCCGGCGATGCTGTGGCTGCGCGACCGGCGGTTCTCCGCCGATTTCCGGGAGGTCGCCCCGCTCCTGCTCCACGCCGGTCCCGACCTGCCGGAGAGCATGCGGTTGCTCCGGGGTGAGGCGTTCGGTGCCGGCGACCCTGAAACACACGTCGGCAGTCATGTGACTTTGTTGTGGGATGACCCGGGCCGGCTCGTCGAGCCGTCCGGGCCGGTCGGTGTGCGCGAACACGCGAAGGAAGGTCGGTCATGAATCCTGGCCAGGAAGCCGCTTCCCCGGTGCCCCCGTGGTGGATCTACCGCGGAACGGGGGAGCCTCGCACGGAGGACATCGCCGACCTCCTCCCGCCACCTCCTCCGTGGCGCGAGTTCGCCGGGGAGCCGGTGCTGCCGGTTCCGGTGGCCAAGGAGGCCGAATTCACCCGGCGCCTCGGCCGGCCGGGTCCGGTGCCGGTGCGCCCCGATCCTCGGCAGGTCGAGCTGATCAACGCGGCCATCTGCCTCCGCCGCCCACTGCTGGTCACGGGCGCGCCGGGAACGGGGAAGTCGTCGCTCGCCTACCGGATCGCGCAGGAGTTGAGACTCGGTCCGGTCCTCTACTGGCCGGTCTCCACCCGGAGCACGCTCGGGAACGGCCTGTACGAGTACGATGCGATCGGCCGGGTCCAGGCCGCCAGTGCGCAGGCGGCAGGTCAGGATCCCGCGGTGGCCGCCGACGTCGGCGCCTTCCTGCGGCTCGGGCCGCTCGGCACGGCGCTGCTGGCCTACGACAAACCGCGGGTCCTGCTGGTCGACGAACTCGACAAGAGCGACATCGACCTGCCCAACGATCTGCTGGCCGTGCTGGAAGAAGGCGAATACTTCATCCCGGAGCTGGCCCGGCTGGCGAGCGTGACGCCGGAAGTCCGGGTGTTCACCCACGACCTGGGCGAGTCGGCGGTGGTCCGCTCCGGCGTGGTGCGCTGCCGGGCCTTCCCGATCATCGTGATCACGAGCAACGGCGAACGCCAGTTCCCACCCGCGTTCCTGCGGCGTTGCATCCGGCTGGATCTGCCGCAGCCGGATGTGGAGCAGTTGGCGGGTATCGTCGCCGCGCACCTGCCGCGGGGGACCGGGACCGTGGCCGCCGAGCTGATCGAAGCCTTCGCTGAACGGTCCGCCACGGCGGAACCCGGGTTGCCGGTCGACCAGCTGTTGAACGCTCTCTACCTGGTGACATCCGGGAACTACGACCCGCACGACGAGTCGTGGCCGCAGCTCGTCGACGCGCTGTGGCGGCAGCTGTCGGCACCCGTCGACTGACTGGGGAGTACACGCTATGAGCGAGCCGGACGACGCGCCGACCGCGGTACCGGCGGACGAGCTGTCCTGGCGTGACGTCGCGGACGGGCTCTGGCTCGCCCACTTGCTGCGGCCGCCGGACCGGCCGGGGCAACCGGACGACCGGCCGCCGGACCGGCCACCCGCACCGAAACGGGTGGCGCCGCCACCGAGCGAACCGGTGGAGCCCGCAGCGGTCGAGTCGGTACCGGCCACCGCCGGGATGGTGCCGGTGCCCGATGCGGTTGCGGCCCGGCCGGGGCAGGACGGTGGAGACCGGGCCTTCGAGTCGCAGCTGACGGACCCGCGGGCGATCGAACGAGCGCTGCGGCCGCTGTCCCGGCGCGTCCCGTCCCGACGGGACAGTGAGCTCGACGAGGTTCGCGTAGCGACGAACGCGGCGGAAACCGGGCTGTGGCTGCCGGTGACCCGGCCCGCGGCCACCCGGTGGTTCGACGTGGTCGTCGTGTGCGATACCGGTCGCTCGGCCGAGCTGTGGCGAGCAACCGCGGCACACTTCGTCCGTCTGCTCGAGCACCAGGGTGCGTTCCGCGACGTCCGGACCGTCCAGATCGACACCGACCAGGACATCCCCGACGGCTACCAGGTCGCCGGGCGCTCGGACCGGCGCCCGTTGCGGGATCTCGCCGATCCCCGCGGACGGCGGATCGTCCTCGTGCTGACCGACGGCATGGGCCGGGCGTGGCGCCCGGACGCGGTCGCCTCCTGGCTGGCCGTGCTCGGAGAGGACAACCCGCTCGCCGTGGTCCACCACCTCCCGCCTCGCTTGTGGCGCCTGGGAAACCTGACCACGGAACTGGCGAACCTGTCGGCGCGCGAACCCGGGACACCCAACCGGCGGCTGCGCTTCGACCTCTACGCCGAATCCGGGGCGCCCCGCCGCGAGGGCCTCCCGGTGCCGGTGCTCGAGATGTCCGGCCGGTGGCTGGCGCGCTGGGCAGGCCTGCTCACCGCGACGGGCCCGCCCGAGGTCACCCTGCCGGTCGCCCTTCTCGGCCGGTCTTCCGGCGCGCCGGAAGACCTGTCCGCCGAGCTCTCCGCGCACGAACGGGTGCGCGCGTTCCACCTCACCGCGTCCCCGGCCGCCTTCCGCCTCGCCGCGCTGCTGTCCGCCGTCCCGATCGACCTGGCGGTGATGCGCTTCGTCCAGCGGGAAATGGTGCCGCGGTCGGCGCTCTTCCACCTGGCCGAGGTTCTCCACGGCGGGCTGCTGACCGATGAACCCGGCGCAGGCCTCGACTTCCGGCCCGGGGTGCGGGCGGAACTCCTCGGTGCGCTGCGGCGCGCCGAGACGGTGGGTGTCATCCGCGACGTGGGCACGGCCTTCGGCGCCGCGAGGCCGGCGATCGCCCGCTTGCGGGCCGCGGTCACCGACCCGTTCGCGCCGTCGTTGCCGAGCGAGCCAGCCGACATCGGGCTGGAGCACGCCGTGATGCGGGCGCTGTCGGGGCCCTACCTCTCGCGGGCAGACCGCCTGGCGGCCGGCCCGGAGTCGCTGTCCGGCATGGCCATGCCGCGGACGGCGGCCCAGTCGGACGGCTCCGAGACCATGGCCGTGCTGTCGGAGACCCCGCAGGCTGGTGCCCAGGACTTCGTCGAACGGCCCGAACTGGCGGCCCTGCGGTCGTCGCTCGCCGACGGAGACGGTCGTCCGGTGGTGGTGCTCGGGGAGGGCGGCAGCGGCAAGACCGAGCTGGTCCGCGGATACCTCGCGCGGCACGCCGACGACTACGACTCGGCTTGGTGGGTTCGCGCGGGCGCCGCGGCCGACATCGTCACCGGCTACGGGGGCATCGCCATCGAACTCGGGCTGAAACCCCACGGAGCGGGTGCCGACGCCGCCGCGGCCGCCGTGCTGGACGCGTTCGCCGGCGCCCGCGCGGTGCGATGGCTGCTCGTCCTCGATGGCGCGTCCGATCCCGGTGACGTGCTGCCCTACCTCCCGGCCGGTCCGGCGCACGTCGTCGTGACCTCGCGGGAGCCGGCCTGGAGCGATCACGGAATCCCGGTGCCCCTCGGCAGGCTGTCCGCCGCGCAGAGCCGCGAACTGCTGCAGGGGCGCGCCCCCTCGCTCGGCGACGCCGAGTGCGAGTCGCTCGCCGAACTGCACGGCGGTCTCGCCGCCACCGTCGCCTACCTCGCGCACCGGGCGCCCCGGCGCCGGTTCGCCGCAGGCTGGTTCACGCGGGAGATGACGGACGACGGGCTGTTCCGCCGCGCGCTCGAAGCGGTGGCCGGCAGCCGGCCGCTCCTCGACATCTGCGCCGTGGTCGGCCCCCGCGGGGTGTCCACGAACTTCCTCCGCCGGTTGTCGGATCTCGGACCGGACCCGGGCGCCGGAGGCGTGGCCGTCCCGGAGCTCGACGAGGCTCGGACGGCTCTGCTCGACGCCGGATTGCTGGTGCCGGACCGGGACGTCCTGGTCGTCCCGGAGCCGGTCCGGTCGGAGGTGCTGGCCCGGTCGGAGGAGACGGCGCTCGACTCGGCGCGCCATGCCGTCCACCGGGTCCTGGCCGAGGACACTTCGACGCTGCCGCCCGGGGAAGTGGTTTCGCACCTGAGGCACTCGGGCATGGCGAACTGTGCCGACCCGCGGGTGCGGAGTGGCGTCGCCGACCTGACGAGACGGCTCCTCGAGCTCGGGTACCTGGCCGGGGCGATCGAGGTGGCCGAGACGGTACTGCTTTCCTGGGAAGGGGAATCCGCCAGTGGCACGCCGGAGTTCGGACGGCTCGCCGCCGAGCTCGGAGTGGCGTACCGGCTGCGGGGCGACCGCGTCCGCGCCGTCCGGCTGCACCGGAGTCACGGCCCCGCCGTGGCACTGGCCCGCTCCCTGCGGGAGACCGGCGAGATCGATGCGGCGTTCGAGGCTCTCGGAGGCCATGCCCTTCCACCGTCCACAGAGGACATGGTGGTCGCCGCCGAGTTCGCCGCGACCGCCCGGGTGGCCGCGGCGCTGGCGGGCCGCCCGCTCGCCGCCGAAGTGGGAGCACTCCAGGAAGAAGTCGTGGCACGGTTGCGTCAACACGGCGATGACTGGCACCCCGCGACGCTGGCCGCGTCGGGGGACCTGGCCCTGACCCGGCGCCTCTGCGGGGAGACCCGGCAGGCGCTCGACCTCGACCGCACCCTGCTCGGTCGAGCGTCGGCGCTGCTCGGGGAGGGGCACCCGATCACGCTCGCCTGCGCGATCAACTTCGCGACCGATCTCCACGAGATCGGCGACCACGAAGCCGCGGCGAAGCTCGACCGCCGGACGGCCCGGATCGCGGCCCGGGCCCAAGGTGCGCGACACACCGCCACGTTGGTCGCGCGATGGAATCTAGCCCTCGACGAAGGGCCGGAGTCGGCGGAAGCGGCCGCCCGAACCGCGCTGAGCCGGGAGCTCGGGCGGTCGCATCCACTGGCCGTGCTGGCGGCCGCCGGGTCGCGTTGCTGGTACGAACCCGATCCCGGCACGGTGCCCGCCGGCTCGCTTTGAGTGGACCGTCATCGAGGACGGCCGGTCCTGCGCGGTCCTCGAACGCTGGACCCCGACGTCGGAGGCAGACCCGTCAGGCTACGACGGAGCGGGACGGCGACCGTGGGGACTTCCCACAATTGTGCCGGCCCGCGGCCGCCCCTATGCTCGCCGCCATGTCCGCTTCGCCGTCCGGGCGGCCCCGGGGCCTGCTGCGCTGGCCCACCTATGTGATGGGGCAGCTGCACCGCAGCGGGACCGGCCGGATCGACACCGCGCTGGCCGGGCACGGGGTCGCCCTGCGGGACTACTACGTCCTCGTCTGCATCGGCGAGGCCGGGCCGCTCTCGCAGCAGCGGGTGGCCGACCGGCTCGGCTTCGACCGCAGTGACCTGGTCAAGGTGCTCGACCGGCTGGAGGCCGCCGGCTGGGTGTCCCGCGAGCGCGACACCGAGGACCGGCGCCGGCACGTGCTGACCCTCACCGAGCCCGGTCAGGCCACCGTCGGCAAGGTCGACGAGGTCTCCACCGCGGTCACCGGCGAGCTGCTCGCCCGGCTGAGTCCCGGTGAGCGGGAGACCTTGCACCGGCTCCTGCTGAAGGCCTTCGGGGAGCCGTCCGCCTGATTCGCCGGAAGAGGGTGGTCTTGCCGGACGATCTTGGCTAGCGTGACCCCAGCCGGACTACCGCGCGCTAGGGGGACGCAGGAGTGCTGGGAGTTCGACCTGCCGTGGGGTCCGCCGCCCTGGACGGCTGGGCGCGGCCGCCACCGCCGCCGCGCGCCGCCGTCGTCCTCATTTCCGCATCACCACCAGGGGGAACCCCATGCGAAGATCCCGTGTTCCGTTCGTCGCCGCCGTCGTCTGTGCCGGGGCGGTGCTCGTCCCGTCGCCGGCCGGCGCCCTCACCGGCGGCCAGCCGGTCGCCGACGGGGCCGACCGGTTCGCCGTCAAGATCACGACGGACACCGCGGCCTGCTCCGGCGCCCTGATCGCTCCACAGTGGATCGTCACGGCGGCGGCCTGCTTCCCCGGCGCCACCGCGCAGCCGGCCGCGCCCGCGAAGCCGACCACCGTGTACGCCGGGCAGCCCGACCTGCGCGCCGCCGTCCCCTACCGGGTGTCCACAGTGGTCGCCCGCGCCGACCGGGACGTCGCGCTGGCGAAGCTGACCCACCCGGTTGCCGACGTCACCCCGCTGCGGGTCGGCAACCGGCCGCCCGCCGCCGAGACCGTCCGGATCACCGGGTACGGCCGCACGGCGACCGAGTGGGTGCCCAACCGGGCGACGACCGCGTCGTTCGCACTCGGCACCACCACGCCGACGACGGTCGCGGTGACCAGCCCGGCCGGCCAGGACCCGTGCCTCGGCGACGCCGGCGGCCCGCTGCTGCGCCCGGGCACCGACGGCGGGCTCGAGCTCGCGGGCGTCCTGAGCCGGTCGTGGCAGCACGGCTGCCTCGCGGTGACCGAGACCCGGCAGGGCGCGGTTGCGGCCCGCACCGACGACCTCGCGGGCTGGATCTCCGACCAGGTCACGCCGAAGTCGGTCCGGTTCGTCAACCACTACTCCCAGCGCTGCCTGGCCGTCCAGGGCGCGAACAACGTCGACGACGCGCCGGCGTTCCAGTTCGACTGCCCGGCCGCCTACGCCGATCAGGCGTGGGACATCGAACCGCAGGCCACGGGCGGGGTGCTGCTGCGCAACCACTTCACCAAGCGGTGCCTGATCGTCCACGCGACCGGCAGTGGCAACGGGACGCCGCTGCAGCAGTACGAGTGCCTGCCGCAGTACTCCGACCAGCTGTGGGACATCGTCCCGGTCGACGGCGGTGTCCAGCTCAAGAACCGGGCGACCGGTGGCTGCGCGGTCGTGTTCGGCGCCAACAACGTCAACGGGGCTCCCGCCGCCCAGTACGAGTGCTTCCCGCAGTACTCCGACCAGGTCTGGGAGATCGCCCCGGTGCCGGACCCGGTGCAGGTCGTCAACCGCGCCTCGGGCCGCTGCCTGATCGTCCGTGGCGCGGACAACGTCAACGACGCGCCCGCGGTCCAGTACGACTGCCTGCCCCAGTTCCAGGACCAGGCGTGGGAATTCGAACCGCAGCCGGCGGGCGGGGTGCTGGTGCGCAACCACTACACGAAGAAGTGCCTGATCGTGCACGGCGCCGGCAACGTGAACGGGCAGCCGCTGCTGCAGTACGAGTGCCTGCCGCAGTTCACCGACCAGCTGTGGGACGTCGTCGCGGCGGACGGGCACGTCCAGCTGAAGAACCGGGCGACCGGCCGCTGCGCCGGGGTGGCGAGCCCCGGCAACGACGTCACCGCCGCGCAGTACGACTGCACGCCGCAGTCCGGTGACCGGGTGTGGGACATCCTCCCGTTCCCGAAGACCGCGTAGTCACCCGCGCGTCGTGAGTGGTAAGGCGGGTTCTAGCCCGCTGTCATGTCTCAGGACCTCACGGACGGGTCTGTTTCAGGACTTCGCGGACAGTTTGTGGTTGGTGAGGGGTTGGTAGCGTACCGATCTGTCTAGTGTGAGCTGGCGGGCGACCGTGTCGTCGATCATGATGGTGACGCGGTCGCCTTGCCAGTAGAGGCTGGCGGTGCGCCCGGCCCAGGAGCGTCCGAGGACGATGGAGCAGCCGGAGAAGGCGAGCACGCCGGTGGCTGAGACTGCTCGGGTGGTGACGCCGCTGGGCCGGCGCGGGCCGGTGGCGGGGGTGGCTTTCGGGCGGGCGTCGTAGCGCTGCTGGGGTGTCTGCCCGTCCAGGCTTTGGTGGCGGCGATGGTTGTAGATCTGCCGGTATTGCTCGAGTAGTTCTTGCAACTCGGTGAGGGTGTGGGCGGGTGGTCGGGCGGCGAGCCATTTCTGCAGGGTCTGGTGGACGCGTTCGTTCTTGCCGCAGGTCTGCGGGCGATGCGGGGTGGCCGCAATGCTGGTGATCCCGAGGGCGGCGAGGTGGCGTTCGAGTTCGACCATCCGGCCGCGGTGTTTGCCGGTGAAGGCCAGCCCGTTGTCCGAGAGCAGCCGCACGGGTAGGCCGTGCCCGGCGAAGGCGTGTTGCAGCGCGGCCCAGGTGTCGGTGGTGGTTTCGCCGGTGGCGGCGTAGGTGCCGACGTCGAGGCGGGAGTGGTCGTCGAGGATCTGGATGATGCAGACCTTCGTGCCGTCGGCCAGGTGGTGTTCCATGCCGTCGATCTGCCAGCAGCCGTTGGGGTCGGCGTATTCGAACCGCCGTCGGGTCCGGGGTTTCTTGCGGGGTTGCGGGGTGATCTGGCCGTGGGCGCGCAGGATCCGGTGGATGGAGGCGCGGGAGGGCACCGGGGTGAGGCCGGTGTCTTCGAGTCGCCAGCGGATGGAGATGGGGCCGTTGTCGAGGCCTTGGTCGGCGAGCTCTTTGCGGGCGCGCAGCACCGCCTCGGCCACCTGCGGCCCGAACGCGGTCGGGTGGCGGTGCGGGGCGGTGCTGTGGTGGGCGAACCCGCTGGCGCCTTCGGCGCGGAAGCGGGTCAGGTATTTGTAGAAGGTGTCTCGGGACAGGCCGTGTTCGCGGCAGAACCGTGCCACGTTGATCTTCTCGCCGTGAGCGGCCCGAGCGACCGCGGCGACGAGCTCAGGATCCATCGCAAACCCTGCTCTGCCCATCGAGGCATGGTCACCGTTGATGCTGTGGTGGCCATGCCTCGACAAGCCAGTCAGTGTCTGTGAGGTCCCGAGACATCAACTGTCGGCGATGTCCTGAGACTCAACAGCGGGTTCTAGCCCGCCTTACCACTCACGACCGGCCGGGCGCAGGTCAGCACGCCGTCAGTGGGCCGTCAGCGTTCCTCGCGATCCTTGGTGGGTCCGAGAACCGGTGGCGAACCCCGATGGGAGTTGACCGCGCGATGACTTCGCTGGTTGCGGTGTCCACCTACGTGCCGACGACCGTGCCGATCGAATCGCTGCAGGACGAACTGGGCCTCGACGCCGGGCAGGTGCGCCGCTTCCGGCGGATGTACGGCCTCGACCGGGTCTGCCGGTCCGACGAGTCCGAAGCGGACATGGTGCTCGGCGCGGTCAGCAAGCTCGATGCCCTCCGCGGCCGGGAAGAACGCGTGCGGTACGTCGTGCGCGCGAAGACGATGCCGGCCGCGAACCCGTACCCCGTCGACCCCATGGTCGACGTGCGGGAGGCGCTCGGGCTCACCCACGCGGCCCTCTTCACCCTCACCGACCATGCCTGCGCCTCCGGACTGCTCGCCGTCGACCTCTGCGGCACGCTGCTGGCCGCCGACGGCGATCCCGACGCGCTCGCCCTCGTCCTCACCGGGGAAAAGGCGTTCACCCGCTCCGCGCAGGTCATCCCCGACACCGCGATCATGGGCGAGGCCACCGCCGCGGTCCTCGTCGGCCCCGGCGAGGACCAGGACACGCTGCTCGGCTACGCCACCACCACGCTCGGCGGCCCGGGCGGCGAAGTCATCCTCGACGACGAGCAGGCCGCCGAATTCCGGCAGATCTACCCCGGCGCGGTCGCCGACGTCGCGCTCGAAGCCGTCGCGGCGGCCGGGCTGAGCGTCGGCGACATCGATCTCGTCCTGCCGCACAACGTCAACAAGATCTCCTGGGTGCGGGCGAGCGCGGCGCTCGGCATCCCGCGCTCGAAGATCTTCCTGCGCAACGTCGGGCTCACCGGGCACTGCTTCTGCGCCGACCCCTTTCTCAATCACCACACCGCGAACGGCCTCGGACTCATCGCGCCGGGCGCCTGCTACCTGATGATTTCCGTCGGCCTGGGGTCGACGTTCTCCGCCATGGTCTTCCGGAAATGAGGAGCGCTGCAATGAGTGTCGAATTCGAGATCTCCGGCGTCGGCATCGGGGAGCTCGCGGAGCGTTACGGCACCCCGCTCTTCGTCTACGACGGCGACGAACTGGGCGGCCGGCTCCTCGGCCTGCGGGAGCGACTGCACCCGCGCCTGGAGATCTTCTACTCGCTCAAGTCCAATCCGAACATCTCGGTGTGCGCGCTGCTGCACGCCCACGGCGCGCGGGCCGAAGTGTCGTCGATGGCCGAGCTGATCACCGCCCGGCGGGCCGGGGTCGCCGGCGAGGACATCATCTTCCTGGGCCCCGGCAAGAGCTCGTCGGAACTGGCTGCCTGCCTGGACGAACGCGTCTACACCGTCGTCTGCGAATCGTTCGGCGAACTGCAGCTGCTCGACGACCTCGCGCGGGAACGCGGCATCGAGGCACGCGTCGCCCTGCGGGTGAACCCGAGCTTCGCGGTCAAGGGCTCGGGGCTCACCATGGGCGGCAAACCGCGCCAGTTCGGCATCGACGAGGAGCAGCTGCTCGCCGCGACCGACCTCGCCGACCGGCACCCGCACCTGCGGCTGATGGGCGTGCAGGTCTACATGGGCACCCGGATCCTCGACGAGGAACCGATCGTCGAGAACACGCGGCGCATCTTCGAGCTCGCCGAACGCGTTTCGCGGCAGCTGGGTTTCCCGCTGGAGATGGTCGACGTCGGCGGCGGCCTCGGTGTCGCGTACTTCGACGGCGAAAAGGACCTCGACCGCGATCTGCTCGCCTCGATGCTGAACCCGGTGATCGACGAGTTCGCGCAGCGGCACCCGGCGACGCGGCTGGTCATGGAGCTCGGCCGGTACCTGGCCGCGACGGCCGGCACCTACGTCGTGCGCGTCCGCTACACCAAGACGTCGCTGGGGCAGAACTTCGCCGTCGCCGACGGTGGCACGAACCACCACATGGCCGCCGTCGGCATCGGCTCCTACGTCAAGCGCGACTTCCCGATCCGGCTGCTCAACCGGATCGACGAGCCGGCCACCGAAACCTGGCAGATCACCGGGCCGCTGTGCACGCCCAACGACGTGCTGGCCAAGAAGGCCGCGCTGCCGCCGGTCCGGGCCGGTGACCTGATCGGCGTCACGCGGTCCGGTGCCTACGGCCCGACGGCGTCCCCGGTGCTGTTCCTCAGCCACGGCTACCCGGCCGAGGTCATCGTCCACAACGGACAGCACTACCTGGTCAGCGAGCGGGACGAGCCCGCGGACCTGTTGCGGCGCCAGCACCTGCACGAGTTCGCCGCGCCGGTCGCGGTGGGTGCGGAGCGCTAGGCAGATGTACCGCGCGTCCGCGACCACCCTGTCCTCCGCGCCCGCGCCGGGGCTGCAGCCGTTGCCGCTGCGGCTGGCGCTGGCCATCCGGCGCGAGTTCGGTCCGGGGGAGCGCGCCATCGACGTCCCCGCGCTGCACCGGTACTTCGCCGACCTCAGCCGCGGGCACGACATCGGCTTCCGGCCCGACCGGGTGACGCGGGCGCGCGGCAACCCCTTCCTCGAGATGGCCCGCGAACTGCTCGCCGGGCAGCTGTCAGGCGAGCGGATCGACCTCGCGATCGTCGCCCACGCGGCGCCCGAGTTCGACCCGCGGCTGTCGGCGCCGGTGAACCTGACGGCCGTGCTGCCCGGCCACCCGCTGGTGTTTTCCGTTTCGGGGCAGGGAAGCCTGGCCCCGTTCACCGCGCTGCGGATCGCCGGCTCGTACGTCCGGCGCCACGGCTACCGGCGCGTTCTGGTCCTGATCATGGACCAGGGTGTCACGCCGTACGACACGCCGGACCGGATCGGCGACGCCGCCGTGGCCTTGCTGTTCGAGGCGGGCGGCGGCCGGACGGTCCGCGTCGGCTACGAACCCGAAGCGACGCTGGACGCCGTTCCGGAACTCGAGCCGGCGGAGACGGTCGTCATCGGCCCCGGGCTCGCCGGGCTGGGCTCCTGGCCGGACGCGGTCGTCGCCCCACCCGAATTCCCGTGCACCGGCCTCTGGGCACCGCTCGCCGACGGCCCGGCCGCCGGTCCGGTGGTGCTGGCCGACCACGACCCGCGCCGCGGTGCGCTGGGGATCTGCGTGGTGGCCGAGTCCGATTGACGCGGCCCTAAGATGGGCGTTGGTCGTGGTCGGGTTCGGAAGCGGGGGACGGACAAGTGCGCGTGGTCATCGGAGAAGACCAGTTCCTGCTCCGGGACGGCCTGGTGCGGCTGTTGGAAGCGCACGAATTCGAGGTCAGCGCGGCGGTCGACAACGGGCCGGACCTGCTGGAGGCCATGCTGCGCGAACGGCCCGACATCGCGATCGTCGACATCCGGCTCCCGCCGTCGTTCACCGACGAAGGCCTGCGCGCCGCCATCGAAGCGCGCCGCCGCATCCAGGGTTTCCCAGTGCTCGTCCTTTCGCAGTACGTGGAACGGCTGTACGCCGACGAGCTCCTCGCGGACGGCGAGGGCTCGGTCGGCTACCTGCTCAAGGACCGCGTGTTCCACGGCGACCAGTTCGTGGACGCCGTCCGCCAGGTCGCCCTCGGAGGCACGGTGATGGACCCGGACGTGGTGACCCGCCTGCTGACCCACAACACCCGCGACGACCGCCTGGAACGGCTCACCCCCCGGGAGCGCGAGGTGCTGAAGCTGATGGCCGAAGGCCGGTCCAACAGCAACATCGCGGGTGAGCTGGTCGTCTCCGAGAAGGCCGTTTCCAAGCACATCAACAACATTCTCGCGAAGCTGAACCTGCCCCAGTCGGAGGACGCCAACCGGCGGGTGCTCGCGGTGCTGGCGTACCTGAAGCACTGATCAGGGTTCGAGGCCGCAGGGGATTTCGATGGTCACCATGGTCGGGCCGCCGAGCGGACTGAGGATGGTGATGAAGCCGTCGATCGGGGCGAGGCGCTTTTCGATGCCCCGCAACCCCGAGCCGCCCTCGGTGTTCGCGCCGCCGCAGCCGTTGTCGCTGACGTTGATCACCAGACGGCCGAACTCGTAGTGGACGTTGATCGCGCCGCTGTCCGCGCCCGAGTGCTTCATCGCGTTGTTCAGCAGTTCGGACACCGAAAAGTACGCCGCCGTCTCGACCGCCAGTGACGGCCGGCCGGGCAGGTCGATCGTCGTCTCGATGCGCAGCGGGTTTTCGATCGCCAGGGTGCGGATCGCGTCCGCGATGCCGCGGTCGACCAGCACCGGGGGCTGGATGCCGCGGACGAGGTCGCGCAGTTGCTGCAACGCCTTGGCCGAGCTGTTCTTCGCCTCGTCCATCAAGGACCGGGCGGCTTCCGGGTGGGAATCGAGCACGCGCATGGCGGCGTCGAGCGTCATGCCCATCGCGACGAGGTGGGTCTGGGCGCCGTCGTGCAGGTCGCGCTCGATGCGGCGCAGCTCGGTCGCCTGCGAACCCACCGCGTCGTCGCGGCTTTCCGCCAGGTGCTGCACGCGGTTGGTCAGCCGGGTCACCTCGGTCGGGGACAGCAGCGTGGCCGCGAGCCGCGCGTGCAGCTTCAGCAGGTGCGGTGCGCTCCACAGCGCGAGCGGGAAGTGCGCCAGGCCGAGGATGGCCGCGAACCAGGCCGTCGGCTGGTCGTCCACCGGGAGCACGACGTACCAGCTGCCGAGCCACTCGGCCGCCTCCGTGCCGACCAGGAACGGCATCGTGAGCCCGCGGATCCCGTGCAGGATCAGCAGAAGCGGGGTGAGGGTGAGCAGGATGCCGAGGGAGCTGTCGACCAGCAGCCACAGCGCGTCCCGCCAGTTCGCGCGGTCGCCGAGCAGGTGGTGGCAGCGGCGCAGCGGCGTGCTCCCGGCCGGCTCCGGCAGGTACGGCGAGGCGATCCGCACGTCCGACCACGCCGCGGCCGACGCGCGCACCCGGTCGGTCAGCGACCGCATCAGCAGCACCGCCGGGGGCAGCATGAACAGTCCCACGCCCACGCCGATCAGCGAGGCGGCGGTGACCACGACGACGAACATCACGAGTTCGGTCACCGCCACCACGGCCAGCGCGCTGCCGCGCACCGTCGCCAGCCCGCCGTCGCGCAGCAGCGACCGCGTCATCGTGGCGACCGGGCTTCCGCTAGTCATGGCGCCATTATGCGCAGGCCGGGCCGCGTTCCGCGGTAGTGCTAACCCCCGCAAACTTCCGCTCCCTAGCACCCTCGGAAACCGGCCCGCGGCTTCGTAACGTGGTCGCGGTAAAGATCGAAGGACGCGCAGGGGAGCCGCAGATGTACCAGCAAGGCGACACGGCCGAAGTCGTGCGGCTGCTGTCCGTACGCAAGGCGTACGGCAAGGACCGGGCGCAGGTACTGGCACTGGACAACGTGACGGCGGGGTTCGCCGGCGGCACGTTCACCGCGGTGATGGGGCCGTCGGGGTCGGGCAAGAGCACGCTGCTGCACTGCGCGGCCGGCCTGGACAAGCCGACGTCCGGCTCGGTCGTGCTGGGCGGCACGGACCTCAGCGTGATGCGCGAGGTCGAGCTGACCCGGTTGCGGCGCGACCGGATCGGCTTCGTCTTCCAGGCCTTCAACCTGCTGCCTGCGCTCGACGTCGAGCAGAACGTGACGCTGCCGCTGCGGCTGGCGGGCCGGCGCGCCGACCCGGCGTGGGTGCGCCGGGTCATCGAGCAGGTCGGCCTCGGTAAGCGGCGCGACCACCGGCCCAGCGAGCTCTCCGGCGGCCAGCAGCAGCGGGTGGCGATCGCCCGCGCCCTCGTCACCCACCCCGAGGTGATCTTCGCCGACGAGCCGACCGGCGCGCTCGACACGCGCTCGGCCCAGGAAGTGCTGAACCTGCTGCGGGAGGCGACGAGCGTGGCCCGGCAGACGATCGTGATGGTCACACACGACCCGGTGGCCGCCTCCTACGCCGACCGCGTGCTCTTCCTCGCCGACGGCCGCGTCGTTGACGAGCTGCGGCAGCCGAACCCCGAAGAGGTGGCCCGCCGGATGACCGGCCTGGTCGCCCGCGCCGAGCAGCGGCCGAGCGAGCTGACGCGCTGATGCTGACCCTCGTCTGGCGCACCCTGCGCTACCGGACCGGTGGCTTCATCGCCACCCTCGTCTCGGTCTTCGTCGGCACCGCCGTCATGCTCGCCTGCGGCGGCCTGATGGAGACCGGCATCCGGACCGTGATCCCGCCGCAGCGCCTGGCCGCCGCGCCGATCGTGGTGGCCGGCAACCAGTCCTACGACCTGCCCACGGTCGGCCACGGGGAGGACGCCTACCACGAGACGGCGACGCTGTCCGAGCGCGTCCGGCTCGACGAAGGCCTCGCCGGCACGATCAGCGGCGTACCCGGGGTCGCCCACGTGGTCCCGGACGTCTCCTTCCACGCCGAGGTGCTCGGCGACTCCGGCGGCCCGTCGGTGCCCGGCACCCAGGCCGGCCACAGCTGGGTTTCCGCCGAGCTGGCGCCCTACCGGCTGACCGAGGGCCAGGCCCCGATCCGCGAGGGCGAGGTCGTGCTCGACTCGGCCACGGCCGGGCGGATCGGCGCGCACGCCGGCGGCGAGGTCGACATCGCCGTCCGCGGGGGCGTGCACTCCTACCGGGTCACCGGCATCGCCGACGCCGGCCGCCGGATGGCCTCCGACGCGGTGTTCTTCTCGCCCGCCGAGGCCGCCGGGCTGCGGTCCGCGGCCGGGCAGGTCGACGCGTTCGGCGTCCAGCTCGCGCCCGGTGCCGACGTCGACGCCGTCACCGCGCAGATCGCCACCGCGGTGCGCGACCAGCGTGCGGTGACGCTGACCGGCGACGCCCGCGGTTCCGCGGAGTTCGCCAAGGCCGCCGGCGACGGCGAACTGCTGATCATCCTCGCGGCCGTGTTCGGCGGTCTCGCGGCGCAGGTCGCCATGTTCGTCGTCGCGAGCACCCTGACGCTTTCGGTGCAGCAGCGCCGCCGCGAAGTGGCCATGCTGCGGGCGATCGGCGCGACCCCGCGCCAGCTGAGCCGGATGATCACCGGCGAGGCGATGATCATCGGGGCGCTGGGGACCGCGCTGGCGATCTTCCCCGGCGTCCTGCTCGGCGACTGGCTCTTCGGACGGCTGACCGGGTTCGGCGTGATCCAGCCCGTCCTCAAGTTCGAGCAGGGCTTCTACCCGGTCGTCGCCGCGGCCGTCGTGGGCCTGAGCTCGGCGTGGGGCGCCGCGTTCGTCGCCGCCCGGTACGCGGGCCGCACCCGGCCCGTGGAAGCCATGCGGGAAACGGCGATCCCCACGCGCTGGCTGACCCCGACCCGGCTGTGGCTCGGCGTGTCGAGCCTGATCGGCGCGGTCGCCTTGGCCTACCTGACGATCACCGTCGTCGACGGCCCGCTCGCGGCGAGCACGGCCGGCCCGGCCGTCACGCTGGTGGCAACCGCCGTCGCACTGTTCGCGCCCGGCCTGACCAAGCTGCTGGTCGGGGTGCTGCGCCGGCCGATCCGCGCGTTCGGCGGCCTGCCCGGCTACCTGGCTTCGCTGAACGCCCGGGCCCGCTGGATGCCGATGGCCGGCGCGGTCACGCCGATCATGCTCGCCACCGGGCTCGCGATCTTCATGCTGTACTTCCAGACCACGGAGGTCGCGGTCGCGGAGAAGCAGTACACCGACTCGCTGCTCGCCGACGCCGTCGTGACGTCGGCGACCGGTGACCTGCCGCCCGATCTGGTCGCCAAGGTGCGGCAGGCACCCGGCGTCGCCGGGGCCACGGCGTTCGTGACCAGCAAGGGCTACAACGAAAAGCCCTCCGACGCGACGCAGGACGAAGACGGCGTGGACCTCACCGGCATCACCGCCGACGGGGTGGCGCGGGCGTGGGGGAGCCTCGTCGAGACCGGCAAGCTCGACGCCCTGCGCGGCACCACGATCGCCCTGCCCGCGGATCTCGCGCAACGGCTGGGGGTCGGCGTGGGCGCCAAGATCGTCATGCGGCTGGGCGACGGCTCCCGGGCCACCCTGGACGTCGTCGCGACGCTGCGGACCACCGCGGCCTCGGCGTCGGCGCTGATGCCGGCCGACACCCTGGCGCCGCACACGGCCGCGGGTTCGGCCGACCGGATCCTCGTGATGGCGCAACCCGGGACGGCGGAAGGCGATCTGCTCGCCTCGCTGCGCGGCCGGGTCGGGGACGTCGACGGCGTGCAGGTGGCCGGCCGGGAGGCGCTCACCAAGGCGTTCCTGGCCGAGGTCCAGGCCAATGCCTGGGTCAACTACCTGATCGTCGGGCTGCTGCTCGTGTACGCCGCCATTTCCATGGTGAACACGCTGGTGATGGCGACGGCGGACCGGCGCCGGGAGTTCGGGCTGCAGCGGCTCATCGGGTCGACGCGGGGCCAGGTGCTGCGGATGATGGCCGTGGAAGCGGGGATCGTGGCCGCCATCGGCGTCTTCCTCGGCACGCTGGTCGCGGCGTCGATGCTGGTGCCGTTCAGCGCGGCGGTGTCGGACAGCCTCTTCCCGTCCGGTCCTTTGTGGATATACCTGGTGATACTCGGGCTGGCCGTCGTGCTGACGGTGGTGGCCACCTGTGCGCCGACGTGGTTCACGTTGCGCACCAGGCCGTCGCCTTCGACGCTCGCCCCTGAATAGGTGGCCTCGGGCGGGCCGGAACCCCCAGAGAGGCGCTGACGAACTCTCCCCCGGATTGTCAGCGCGCGGTCAGCCCGAGGTCACCGCCCCGGCATAGCGTCGGGGCGTGAACACCGAAGAGAACGCCGCCGGGCGCTGGGACGCCATCGTGGTCGGCTCCGGGATCGGCGGGCTCGTCTGCGCCGGGTACCTGGTGGCGAGCGGGATGCGCGTCCTCGTGCTCGAACAGCACGACGTCGCCGGCGGCAACAGCCACGTGTTCCGCCGCCGCCGCGCCTACCAGTTCGACGTGGGGGTGCACTACCTCGGCGACTGCGGACCGGACGGCCTGCTGCCACGGGTCCTCTCGGGTCTCGGCCTGGGGGACCGGGTGCGCTTCCACCCGATGGACCCGGACGGGTTCGACCGGATCGTCCTGCCCAGCGTCACCGTGGACGTGCCGGTCGGCTGGGACCGCTACGCCGACCGGCTGCGGGCCGCGCTCCCCGCGGAGGCCGAGGGCATCACCCGCTACATCGACGTCTGCGCGGCCGTCGCGCGGGCCTGCCGCCAGTCCGCCTTCGCGGCGGCCCCGGCGAAGGTGCCGGCCGTGATGCTGCGCTGGAGCCGCCGGACGCTGGCGCAGCTGTTCGACCACTGCGGGCTCTCGGCCCGGGCGCGCACGGTCTTGGCCGCCCAGTCCGGCAACTACGGGTCCGCGCCGTCCGGCACGCTCGTCGTCGCGCACACGATGATGCTCGACGACTACCTGCGCGGCGCCTATTACCCGGAGGGCGGCGGGCAGGTGATCGCCGCGTCGTTCGTCGAGCTGCTGGAGTCGCACGGCGGCACGCTGCTCACCCGCACCCGGGTCGAGGAGATCCTGGTCGAAGGCGGGAAGGCGGCCGGTGTCCGGCTGACCGACGGCACCGAACACCGCGCACCGGTGGTCGTGTCCAATGCGGACTACCGCCGCACCGTCCTGGAACTGTGCGGTGGCCGGGAAAACCTGCCCGAACCGGTGGTGGCCCGCGCGGAGACGGCGACCATGCGCCTCCCGCTGGCCGTCTGCTACGTGGCGCTCGACCGGGAACTCCCGCTCCCCAGCGCGAACATCTGGTACTGGCCGGACGAAGACGTCGACGCCGCCTACGCCCGGGTGGAAGCCGGCTGGCTCGACGAGCTGCCGTTCGCGTTCCTGTCCTTCGCCTCCCTCAAGGACCCGGTGCCGGGCTCGGCGTGCCCGCCGGGGCACATGAACTTCCAGATCATGACCGCCTGCCCGCCCGGGTACGCGCACTGGGGACTCACGGACGGGCCCGCGCACGGGGCGCGGTACCGGCGCGAACCCGGCTACCTCGGCGCGAAGAACCGGCTGACCGAACAGATGCTGGACCTGGCCGAGGCCGCGATCGGGCCGTTCCGCGAGCACCTCGTGCACGCCGAAACGTCGACGCCGCTGACCCAGGAGCGCTACACGCTCTCGACCGGGGGCAGCGCGTACGGCCTGCACACCTGGGGCCGGGTCGGGCAACGGCCGGATATCGATTCGGGTGTCGAGGGTCTCTACCTGACGGGCCAGAGCATCTTGCACGGTGGCGGGATCGTCGGGGTCGCGACCGGGGGCGCGCTGTGCGCCTCGGCGATCCTCGGCCGGCCGGTGCTCACCGATGGCGCCGGCGGGGTGCTGGGGAATCCCGAGCTGCTCCCGGACCGCGAGCCCGGCTGGGACCCGCTGCGCACGTCCCGGGGGCTGCGGCGGCGCGAGGCCCGCGGCCTCGCCCTGCTCGACCGGGTCGTCGCGGGCTAAGGACTCCTCCGGAAAGGAAAGAACTCGTGGCCCGGTTCCGGGCCCGTGGGCAAGTGCTGCTGTCTTGACGAAGGGAATGGTGAGCGAAAGTGACGGAAACCGTGGCTGGATCGACGGAGGTCCTGGACGACCGCGTGGTCGCGGGGATCTGCGCCGCACTCGAGTCCGTGCTGGAGACGGAGGTCGCCGACCTCGGCCCGGAGACCCGGCTCGCGGACGCCGGCCTCGACTCCACCGGCGTGCTGGAACTGCTGATGCAGCTGGAAGAGGCGCTGGGCATCGAATTCGACGCCGAGAACCTGGAAATGAGCCACTTCGAGTCGGTCGGTTCGCTGGCCCGGTTCGTTTCGGCAGAAATGGCCGCCTGAGCGATGACCACGATCTCGCCGCCGATCACGGCGACCTGGCTGCGGTGCCACGACGCCGCCCGCGAGGTGGGGATGGCCCCGGCGCTGGCGGTGCTGCACGCGGCCCTGCCTGCCGGGGAACCGGTGTTCGGCGCCGGCGGTACCGCGGTCCTGCCGGCCGGGCCGGTGGACGGCGACGTGCTCGTGGTCCGGACGGCGGAGCTGCCCGGCGGCCCCGTCGTCCTGGTGCGGACGCACCGGCCCGCGGGCCACCCCGGCCAGGTCCTGGCGACCGGGTCGGTGTGGCTGCGGCTGGGCCTGTCCGGCGCCCTGCTCGACACCGGGCTCGCCTACCTGGGCGGGCGGCGCAGCGGCGACACCACCCTGCTGCGCCGTCAGCTGGTCCAGGGCGCCGTCGCCGAGGCGCTGACCGGGCAGCTCGAGGTGCGGGCGTTCCTCACCGCACAGCCGGCGGGCCCGCCGCCGGAGGCCCTGGCCTACCTGCACCGGCGGCTCACCGGCACCGACCGCGTCCTGCTGCGCCTGCTGGGCGCCGCGGGGTTCGTCCGCGGCGGCGCGGGCGAGGTCGCCGACGTTTCGGAGCTGCTCGCGGGGGCCTACACCCCGGAGGTCGCGGCGTGACGGCGACCGTGCTCGACGAACGGCTCGAAGCACTGCGGGACGCGGCCCGCGAGTGGGGGACCGAGTTCCGCACCGCGGGCGCCGGCCTCGACACCGACCCCGACGGGGTCGGCGAGCTCCTGGACCTCGGCGGCGTCCGCTGCCTCGCCACCATGCTCGTCCCCGAGGAGTTCGGGGGCGCGGGCCTGCGCCTCGGGCCGCACCGGTTCCACGGCATGACGGCGATCGAGCGGACGGTGGTGCTCGAAGAGCTCGCCCGCGGCGACGCCGGCCTGATGCTGGCCAGCCCGGGCGCGTCGATGTCCGGCGTGCTCGTCGACGTCCTGGCCGACCGGGAGCAGAAGGAGTGGTTCTACGGCCGGCTCCTGGAGCGGCCGACCTGGACGTTCTTCGCGCTCACCGAGCCGGACCGGGGCTCGGACGCCACCGCGCTGGAGACGGCGCTCACGACGTCCCCCGACGGCGGCCCGCACCGCCTCGACGGCCGCAAGAAGTACGTCGGCAACGCCGCGCGGGCCGCCCTGGGGGTCGTGTTCGCCCGTACCGGGCCCGGCCCGCTGGGCGTGACGGCGGTCCTGGTGGACACCACGGACCCGGGCTTCCACGCCGAGCCGCTCGAATCGCTGGGCCTGCGGGCCGCGCGGATCTGCGAGCTGACCCTGGACGGCGTCGCGGTACCCGCCGAGCGCGTGCTCGGCCGGGACCGCTCGCCGGCCCGCCGCGGCATGTGGGCGTGCGTGCAGACCTTCAACCGGCTGCGGCCGGGCGTCGCCGCGATCGCGCTCGGCATCGCCGCGGCCGCCCACGACTACGTGCGCGCCGAAGGCGGCCGGCTCGACGAGCTGGGCCGCCGCATCGACGGCGTCCGCCACCTCGTGCACCTGTCCGCGATCGAGGTCGACGCCGACGGCTCCCGCGGCCACCTCGCCTCGGCGGCGAAAGCCGAAGCGTGCCGGCTGGCCGAGGACGCCACGCTCGAAGCGTGCGGCTTCTTCGGGCCGCGGGCCCGCTGGGACCACCCGGCGCTGGACAAACTGGCCCGGGACGCGCGCGGCGTCGAGTTCATGGAAGGCGCCGGCAACATCCAGAAGCTCACCGTCTTCCAGGGGCTGCTCGCCGGCAAGGTCGGCCGGGGCGAGCCCTTTCCCGCGCACGCCGGGAAGTCGTCGACCGGAGGTTCGTCGTGCGGGTGATCACCAGGCCGGAGGAGTTCGACGTCACGGACCTGTACGTCGACCTCAGCCACCTCGTGGACCGGCGGGTCCTGATGAAGTGCGAGGGCTTCAACTTCGCGCGCTCCAGCAAGCTCAAGCCCGCCCTCGAAATGGTGACGCTGGCCGAGCGCGCGGGCGTGCTGCGCCCGGGCTCGACCATCGTCGAGACGTCGTCGGGCAACCTCGGCGTGGCGCTGAGCCTGGTGGCGGCCAGCCGCGGCTACCGGTTCGTCTGCGTCACCGACCCGCGCAGCACGCTGCTCACCCGGCAGCTGATGCAGAACCTCGGCACCGAGGTCCTGGTCGCCCCGGACCCGGCCGCGGGCCTGCGGCTCGTGCGTCGGCTGTGCGCGGAGAACGCCGGCTACACCTGGCTCGACCAGTACGTCAACGCGGGCAACTGGATGGCCCACTTCCGCTCCACCGGCCCGGACATCCTGCGCACGGTGCCGGACCTCGACGTGCTCTTCGTCGGGGTCGGCTCGGCCGGCACCCTCACCGGCTGCGCGCGCTACCTGCGCCAGGTCCGGCCGCAGGTGCGGATCGTCGCCGTCGAGTGCGTCGGCCCCGGCCCGCGGGCCGCCCGGCGCAGCACGGCGGTGCGCACCAGCGTCCGGTTCCCGGTCATCGACATGTCCCTCGTGGACGATCTGGTCCGGGTCGACGAGGCGGCCGCGATCCGCGCGTGCCGGCAGCTCGCGCTGAGCGGCTTCCTGCTCGGGGGCGGCTCCGGCATGGTGCTGGCGGGCGCGCTGGGCTGGCTGGCGGAGAACGACGCGGCCACGGCGGTGGTGATCTCGCCCGACCTCGGTGACCGCTACCTGGACACGATCTACCAGGACCAGTGGGTCAAGGACAACTACGGCCCCGAAGCGCTGCTCGACGGCGCCGAACCCGAAACCCCGTACGCCAAAACACTCTTCGAGGTGCCCTGATGACCGCGGTCGACGCGTTCCTGCCCCTGTCCACCGCACAGACCGACGTCTGGTACGACGAGCAGCTGTCCGGTGGCGGCCTCGCCTACGCGATGGCGGACTACCTGGACATCACCGGCCCGCTGGACGTCGGCGTGTTCCGGACGGCCCTGCGCGCGCTGGCCGACGAAGCCGAGTGCTTCCGCGCCCGGTTCGTCGAGGTCGAGGGCGAACCGCGGCAGCTCATCGAGCCGCTCGACAAGCTGCCGATCCGGTACCCGGACGTCACCGGGGAAGCCGACCCGGAGGCCGCCGCCCTCGACTGGATGCACGAGGACATGCGGCACCCGTTCTCCCTGGAGGACTTCCCGCTCTTCCGCGGCGCGCTGATCAAGGTCGGGGAGCGGCGGCACTTCTGGTACCTCACCACTCACCACCTCATCGGCGACGGCTTCAGCGCGGCGATCTGCCACCGCCGCCTGGGCGAGCTCTACAACGCGCTGCTGGCGGGGGAGGACCCCGGACCCACCGCGCTGCCGCCGTTCCGGCTGCTGCTCGACGCCGACCTCGCCTACCAGGACTCGCCGCACCGGCTGCGGGACAAGGAGTTCTGGGGACGGCACTTCGACACCACGCCCGACCTGGTCAGCCTGTCCGGCAAGGAACCGGCGCCGGCCCGCGGCTTCCTGCGGCGCACGATGGTGCTGCCGCCGGAGACGGCGAAGGCGGTGCGCGAGGCGGCCGCGGCGGCGAAGGTGACGTTGCCGACGTTCTTCATCGCCGCGATGGCGGCCTACACGCAACGGCTTTCGGGCATCAAAGACCTGCTGCTGACCGTCCCGGTCGCGGCGCGCGCGGGCGTGCGCTCGCGGGCGACCCCGGGCATGGTCGCGAACTACCTGCCGCTGCGGATGGTGGTCGAGCCGCAGACGACGATCGCCGAGCTGCTGGCCCAGGCGTCCCGGGAACTGGCCGCGACCCTGAAGCACCAGCGCTACCACGTCAACCAGATCCGCCGGGACATCGGCGTGCGCAGCGACGAGCGGCGCCCGTTCGGCGGCCCGTTCGTCAACGTGCTCCCGCCGGAGCCCGGCCTGCGGCTCGGCGAGTGCCGCACGCGCGTGATGAACCTGTCGACCGGGATCACCAACGACCTTTCGCTGACGGTGCTCGACGTCACCGAGGACATCATCGAGATCCACCTCAACGGCAACCCCGATCTCTACGACGCCGACGGTGTCACCGCGCACCTGGAGCGGCTCGCCGGGTTCGTCGGCCGGCTCGCCGAGGCCGATTCCTCGGCGGTGCTCGGCGCGGTCGACGTCGTGTCGGCGGACGAGCTGGGCGGGCTGCTGGCGGCCGGGGTCGGGGCGGCCGGGCCGGTCGGGGCCGACGTCGTGGCGCGGGTGTGCGAGTTCGCGCTGGCCTCGCCGGACGCGCCCGCGGTGGCCGACGGTGGCGAGTGGGTTTCCTACGGCTCCCTGGCGGGCCGGGCGAGTGCCCTGTCCCGCCGCCTTGCCGCCCGGGGTGTGGTGGGCGTGCTGGCCGACCCCGGTGTCGGGTTCGTGTCGGCCGTCCTGGGAGTGCTGTGGTCGGGCTCGGCGTTCGTGCCGCTGGACGCCGGGATGCCGGTGGCCCGCTTGGCCGGGCTGCTCGCCGACGCGGGCGCGAACGCCGTGGCGGTGGGCCCCGGGTACGAGGAGCTGGCCACGGAAGTCGTGGCCGCGGCCGGCGGCGGGGCCGAGGTCGTCGTGCTGGACGACGCCGAAGACGCCGAGTGGGCGCCGGTGTCCCGCGATGACGCCGGTCTGGACCTGGCGTACGTGATCTTCACGTCGGGGTCGACGGGCCGTCCGAAGGGCGCGATGGTGCACCGCCGCGGCATGGTGAAC